>DATLHN010000660.1:0-3477 GCA_035539875.1 Armatimonadaceae bacterium | reverse complement strand
GGGCCGAGGAGCAGTTGTAGACGACCGTGATGCGCTCGCGCGGCAGCGGAAGGTACGCGGCGAGGTCGTCCGCCGAGGCCTGCGATATGGTCACTACCTTCCGGGCGCGCCGCGCCGAGAGGCGCGTCATCGACTTCCAGTAGGCGTGGATGAACCGCTCCCGCGGTGTGCGCGCGACGTGCGTGTCCCACGGCCAGCGCCGGATGCCGAAGGCGTCATGAATCGTCACGGTGGAGGGCGCATCGACTCCGGGGGGGAGGTAGTTCTGGGTGCCGTGGACGAGGTCCGCCCCGAGGTCGCGGAGGGCGCGGGGAAGGAGTACGAAGTCCGCGCGGAGCCTGTCTGGAGACAGGACGCGGACCGTGGCGTCGGGCGGGAGCGACGCGCGCCATTCCGGGGTGAGCGGGCGGTCTACCAGCAGGAGGGGTATGACTCCGGGGGTGGCGTCACTTCCCGCGGTAGCGCGCTCGGCGAGGCCCCGCACGAGCCCGCGAACGTACGACCGATACCCGCCCGCCTGCGGGTGCGAGAGCGGGCGGGCGTCAATGGCGACCCGGAGGCTGCTGCTGCCGGTTCGGGTCCGGTTCACGGCCCGGGATGGGGCGCGGCCGCCGGGCCGTCGCTGCCGCCGCGATTCAGGAACGGATCGAGGATTTCGCGCAGCCGGGCGACGACCTCCTCGGCCGGACGGCCGTCACGCGCGGCGGCGTTCAGGGCCTCGCGCTCGAATGAGACGGGAAAGTGCACGCGGTCGGCGTGGAAGAGCGACGCCAGGTGCTCGCGCAGGGTGTGCTCCTGCGGATTTACCTCGACCTCGCCGCGAATGACGTCGCCGTCCTCCTCGACCAGGAATCGGACGCCGTCCAGCGCATCCCGCAGTTCGGCCGGGGCGGCGAAGTTCAGGTCGAAGAAGTCGCCTTCCCCCCCGGCGCGCGGGCGGTTGTGGAGCAGGATCGGTTCGAACGCCCCGAAGGTTTCGAGCGACGCGGTGAGCGCCCGCACGAAGCGCGGCGGCAGGAGCGTGAACGGCTCCGCGCCGTTGAGGTCCGAGCCGTCCGTGGAGACCGCCGCGTGGGCGGAGACGAAGTAGCCGCTGGTCACGCTCCGACCGTGCGGCACCCGCAGGGAAAAGGGGAGGACGACGGGCTCGCCCCCGGGCGCGAGGCTGAAGTCACGCGCGACGACGACCGACCCGTACTCGGTTTCGAGCGCGGCGGGCTGGAGCGGGTCGATCTCCAGGCTGGTGAGTCCCCCGGGCGCGCCGTGGGTGGCGAAGGCGGCAGGTTCGACGAATGAGTCGACGTCCTGCTCCACGACCGACACCGTCAGCAGCGCGACGCGCGCGGGCGCGGGAAGCGAGGGCACGATCACCGTGCCCTGGATCGTATCGCCCCAGGCGAAAGCCTCGCCGTTCTCGAAGCGTACTTGAAGCGCGCCTTCGCCGCCGCGCTGCTCGCCGCCGTATCCGGCATACGCTGCCGCCATCCCGTCGTCCAGAGGCATTGTCACCCGGGTCTCTTCCCTTCTCTCGTTACCGACTCGCTCAGTTGCCCGATACGCTGTCCACGCCGCCGAAGAGGGCCGCAAGCCGCGCGCGGTCGGCGTCCGGCAAGGGAGGTCGCAGCAGTGCCGCCGCGTTCTCCTCCAGGTGGGCGGGGCTGCCGGTACCGCTCAGGACCACGTGGATGCCGGGCTCGTGGCGGCAGAAACGGTACGCCGCCTCGGTCAGGCTCTTCGCCGCCTCCGGGTCGTCGCGGACCAGGAAGCCGAGCGGGTCGTCGGCGTCCAGCGATTCGGCGGGCACCTTGCCCTCCGCGACGAGGCCCCGCACCAGGTCGCGCAGCGGCTCGCCGCCCTGCAGCGCGCGCCGCACCGCGAACATGCAGAGAACGCCTATCCCCTTCGCCCGCGTGACCGCGAACAGGCGCTCGCGCGCGGACGGGTTGAGCAGGTTGAACCCGATCATCATCACGTCCCAGCAGTCGTCTTCGATCGCGCGGACGAGCGCCCGGTGCTGCGGGTCGGGGCCGAACGCCTCGGTGATGCCGAGGAACCGGACCTTGCCCGCCGCCTGGAGTTCCCGGAGGGCGGGGACCAGCGTCTCGGCGCAGTAGTCGTACTGCTCGGCGGAGACGCCGTGCAGGTGCAGGACGTCGACGTAGTCGGTCCGGAGCCGGGCGAGGCAGGCGTCCGCCCGCGCCTTCAGGTCCGCGGGCGTGGTGCGCTGCCCCTGCCGCCCGGCGGAAATCTTGGTCGAGAGGATTACCGAGTCCCGGGGCACGCCGTCGAGCGCCTTGCCGACGGCCTCCTCGGTGCCGTAGGCTTCGGCGGTGTCGATGAAGTTGACGCCGAGGTCAAGCGCGCGGCGCACGACGGCGACGGCGTTCGCCTCGCCCTTCTGCTGCGCGAGGCCGAGGCGGCTGTGCCCCCCGCACCCGAGCCCCATCACGCTCGCCGAAAGCCCGGTGCGGCCCAGAACGATGTGGTCCATGCCCTCAGGTTCGCCCCGTCCCCGCGGTACGCCTCCTCGGGCGCGGCTGCGCCCCGTAAATCAGTTCTGACGCGCCTGGCCGCGCCACCAGTCGAGGGTGGCGGCGAGGGTGTGTCGCAGGGGGATTTCGGGCGTCCACCCCGTGAGCGCGGTCAGGCGGGACGGGTCTCCCACGCACTCCGGGAGGTCGGAGGGCCGCATCCGGGCCGGGTCGGGCTCGACGCTGACGGGCACGGAGGCGAGTTCGACCAGCGTGTCCAGCACGGAGCGGATGACAACGGGCTTTCCGGAGGCGACGTTCACCGTGGTGGTCACGGCGTCCGGAAGGTCCGCCTCGCAGAGCAGCAGGCGGTAGGCGCGCACCACGTCGCGCACGTCGAGGAAGTCGCGGCTCGCGTCGAGGTTGCCGACCCGGACCGTGGGCGGCTCCAGGCCCGCCTCGATCCGCGCGATCTGCCGCGCGAACGCGGGCGCGACGAAGTCGGGGGTCTGGCGCGGCCCGGTGTGGTTGAAGGAGCGCGTGAAGACGAGGGAGAGGTTGTCGCCCTGGTCCGAGCGGAAAGCAACTGCTTCCCGTTCCATCCGAGCCTTGGACTCGGCGTACGCGCCGGAGGGGGCAAGGGCGTCCTCCTCGCGCGCCGGGCGTCCGGGGCGGGTCGCGCCGTAGACGTACCCCGACGAGGCGAGGAGGACGCGGCAGGCACGTCCCGCGTCCGCCAGTAGCCGCAGGAGGCGCAGCGACGCCTCCACGTTGACCCGGTGAATGAGGTCCGCGTCGGTGCCCGCCGCGGAGGCGAAGCCCGCCAGGTGGAAGACCCGATCCGCCTTGGCCTCCGCGACGGCGGCCGCGACCTGCTCGGGGACGGTAATGTCGCAGGGGGATTTCGGGCGTCCACCCCGTGAGCGCGGTCAGGCGGGACGGGTCTCCCACGCACTCCGGGAGGTCGGAGGGCCGCATCCGGGCCGGGTCGGGCTCGACGCTGACG
>DATLHN010000659.1:0-3249 GCA_035539875.1 Armatimonadaceae bacterium | reverse complement strand
GCGGGGGGGCGGTTGGTCCGGGCGTAGTACAGCCCGAACGCGGTGAGGCCGACGGTCCCCGCCGCGAGAAGCGATAGTGCGACCTGCTGCGCCCGGTCCCGGCCCCGAAAGCCCATACGTCTCTACATACCGCGCCGCACGCGCCGCGCATTCCCGGCAAAACGAGGGCGGCGGGAACGGCGGCGCGCGCGCTGCTCGCTTGTCGCGGGGTGCGCGCGCGTACCGTTCCCGCCGCCGGAGGAGTCAGGCGACGAGTCCGATCAGATCGGAGGCGGCGGCGGCGGGAAGTCAACGCCGAACAGCCGTATGTTGCCGACGTTCACAGTCTGTCCCGCCGTGGTCGCGGCGACCGGGAAGCCGGACGACCGAAGGTTGTAGAGAGTCGTCCCGACGTAGCCCGCGTCGTTGTACGCCGCCTGGCCGTTGGGCAGGTTCGGGCCGGTGACGGTGATCGTTCCCGCTCCGGCCGGCGCTGCCTGGAGCGAGAAGCTGCCGGTGCCGTCGGTGACGGTGGAGACGGAGCCGTACCGGATCGTCGCGCCCGCGACCGGCGCGCTCGTGTTGTTGTCAATGACGCGGCCCTGAATCGTGACGTTCTGGGAGCCGCCGCCGTTCGTCCCATTGGTCCCGTTAGTGCCGTTGGTGTCGTCGCCGCCGCCGCCCCCGCCGCACCCGGCCATCAGGAAGACGGCAACGACCGCAACGATGCAGGACCAGAGGGAAAGGGCGAGCGCCCTGCTTCCTCGACCGAAAGCCGGTGCGCCGGTCGGGCGCGGGCGGCTCCCCAAGCCAAAAGCCATCTTAGCAAATCCTCCGAGGTCGCCGCCTTCGAAAACGGGCGGCTTCCGCTGTCGCATGGTGGTTCTCGCGCTTGACCGACGGCGCCGATGCTGGCTCCATACCGCGCGCGTGCCGCGGCATCGGACCGTCAGAGAAGTCGAAAAGCGGGTGATGTGTGAAGGGTCGCAGCGAGCGAGGGGCGTTCTCCACTGACCGCGCCGCGCGAGGAACGAGTGCATTATACAACAAAGGCGCCCGACGACGAAAGCGACGGTGTCGCCGGTGCGGATCGTTCCCGTAACGATATTGACCGCTGTCCCGGGCTATTCCTTCAAGAGCGACGATCCTTCTACGGAAAACTTGCCCGCGGGATGGTGGGGACGCCGTGTGCTATAGTGGATTCGTAGAAGCCACTTCACGCCAGCGCGACGCGCGCCCCCGCCTGCGCGTCCCGCGCCGCTTACGGAACCCACCGCCATGCACCGTCCCGTATTCCGCACCGCCTTCGCCGTCGCCGCCTGCGCTGCATTCCTGCTTGGCACCGCCGCCGCTCCTGACGCGGCGGCGCGGCAGCAGGACCCCCCCGCGAAGCCTGCCGCGCCGTCCGTCGATCGGAAGGCGGTCCTTACCGAAGTCTACGAGCTGGGCCTGCTTCAGTCGATCGTGCCCTTGAAGCTGACCGCGGCGCAGAGGGACCAGGTCCTGACCGCGCTCAAGGAGATCGCCGAGACGGACCGGGAGCGGCGCGCCAAGGACGACGCCGCGCTCCAGGCGATCGCGCCCGAGGTCACGCGCGCCAGGGCTGCCGCTCTCGAGGGTACGCCGGTGTCGGCGGAGATGAAGGCGAAGCTGGAGGAGGTGGGGAAGGCGTCCGACGCCCGGGCGGCGCAGGGACGCCGCGCCGCGGTTGCGACGCTGCTTCCCCTGCTGCGGGATTCGCTGAGCGACGCGCAGAAGGACGAGGTGGACCGCCAGAGCGTCGCGTTCTTCGGCGGCAAGCGCGTCCCCGCGAAGTACAAGGCCAATCCGAACGAGGCCCCGCGCGCCGAGGTCCTGGACCTGTCGATGACGGCGTTCATCGAGCGGGTACTGCTGGACGACGCGGCCATCGGTCTGCTTTCGAAGCTGAAGCCGGTCGGCGGCGCACCCGCCGCTCCGGCGACGGACGGCGCGGGCAACTGAGGCGGTGTGAGCGTCCCGCCGGGCCGCGATAAAATACTGGTATCTGCCACGCGGCCGGCCGAGCCGCGCGTTCGCGTGGCGTCCAAAGGAGTTGACCCCCGCATGATTCCCGATTCCGCGCGGGCCTTTCTGAAGCTGCTCGTCGAGACCCCGTCGCCGTCCGGGTTCGAGGAACGCAACGCCGCCCACTTCCGCGAGTACGTCGCCCCGTTCGCCGACAGCGTCGTCACGGACCCCCTGGGCAGCGTCGTCGCCACCGTCAATCCGGAGGGCAGCCCGCGCGTCATGCTCGCCGGGCACGTCGACGAGATCGGCTTCCTCATCCACTACATCTCGGACGAGGGCTACTGCTACTTCCGTGGCATCGGCGGACACGACCCCGTGGTCCCCGTCGGGCAGCGCGTCGCCGTGCAGACGTCGGAGGGACCGGTCGAGGGCGTCATCGGCAAGAAGCCGATCCACCTGCTTTCCGAGGAGGAGCGCGGCAAGAAGGTCCAGCTCCACGACCTGTGGGTGGACCTCGGAGCGACGGGCGGGCGGGCCGAGGTCGAGGCGGCCGGCGTGCGCGTCGGGGACCCCGTCACCTACGCCTACGGCTTCACCGAACTGCTGGGCCAACAGGCCGCCGCGCGGGCGTTCGACAACCGTATCGGCGCGTGGGTCGTGGCGGAGGCGCTGCGGCGCGTCAAGGAGATGAGTCCCCGCGCGGCGGTCGTCTCGGTAGCCACCGTTCAGGAGGAGATCGGCCTGCGCGGCGCGCGGGCCAGCGCGTACGGCGTCGACGCGCAGGTAGGTATCGCGGTGGACGTGACGTTCGCCTCCGACTTCCCCTCGATGGAGAAGAGCAAGGTGAGCGACATCAAGCTCGGCAAGGGGCCGACGATCCTGCGCGGCGCGAATGCCAATCGGAAACTCTCGGACCGGATGATCGAGGTCGCCGAGAAGAACGGAATCCCTTACCAGTTGGAGGCGAACCCCGGCGGCACGGGCACGGACGCCAACGCCATGCAGATCAGCCGCGCGGGCATGTTCACCGGCCTGGTCGGGGTTCCTCTGCGCTACATGCACACGCCGGGCGAGATCATCTCTCTGGAAGACGCCGACAACGCCGCCCAACTTCTCGCCGCCACCTGCGCCTCGCTGCGCGGGGAGGATGATTGGACGCCTTAGCCCCGGCGGCGGCGGTGCCCGCGGAATCCGCCGTGCCACCCCGGGCGGGTGGAGGCTGGGGGCGCGGGGCCGTGCTTCTGGCGCTGCCGGGACTGCTGTCCGCGGTCCTGCTGACGC
>DATLHN010000658.1:0-8053 GCA_035539875.1 Armatimonadaceae bacterium | reverse complement strand
CGACGAGAACACCAAGCTGCGGTTTTCGGTGGTGACCACCCAGAACAGCAGCAACGTCAACCAGGACGCCAACGGCCTCGGTAACATCAAGAACCTCCCCGGCGACGTCGGCTACGACCTGACCGACGAGATCTTCCCGGGGAGCATCGCGCTCCCCGAGCCGGGCACGTTCGCCCTGTTCGCCCTCGGCGGCGTCCCGCTCCTCGGCTCCCTCGTCAAGCGCCGCCGCCGACGCTCCTGAGGGGCGTCCTCCGCGCGTCTCGCCGGCCCGGCAGGAAACTTTCCTGCCGGGCGCGAACGACTTTAGCATCATGTCCGCCGAAAAAGACGCCTCCCTTTCACCCCCGTCGCCGTCGCGCCGCCGCCTCCTGATCGCGGTCGCCGCCGCGCCGCTCGCCCTGCCGCTCGGAATGGCCTGCGCCAACGCGCGCCCGCGCGCGCGGGGACTCGCCGACAACCCGTTCACGCTCGGGGTGGCGAGCGGCGACCCGACGCCGGGCGGCGTCGTCCTCTGGACGCGCCTGGCCCCGAAGCCGCTGGAGCCGGGCGGCGGGATGGCCCCCGCGGACGTCACCGTGCGCTGGGAGGTGGCGAAGGACGACAAATTCAAGGACGTCGTGAAGCGCGGCACCGCTGTCGCATCCGCGAAGCTCGCCCACTCGGTCCACGTCGAGGTGGAAGGGCTGGAGCCCGCGCGCACCTATTGGTACCGCTTCATGGCCGGTTCGGGGGCCGACGCCGCGGAGAGCCCGGTCGGGCGCACCCGCACCGCTCCCGCCGCGGGCGCGCCGGTCTCCCAACTGTCGTTCGCGTTCGTCTCCTGCCAGAACTGGCAGAGCGGGCTGTTCACCGCGCTCGGGCACGTCGCGCGCGAGGAGCTGGACGTCGTCTTCCACCTCGGCGACTACATCTACGAGGGCGGCGTCGCGGGCGACGCCAGCGTCCGCAAGCACAACAGCCCCGAAGTGGCGACCCTCGACGCCTACCGGGCGCGCTACGCCCTGTACAAGTCCGACCCTGATCTCCAGGCGGCGCACGCCGCCCACCCGTTCGTGGTCACCTGGGACGACCACGAGGTCGAGAACAATTACGCGAACCTGATCCGCGAGAACCAGAGGCCGCCCGGCGACTTCAAGGTGCGGCGGGCGGCGGCATACCAGGCGTACTACGAGCACCTGCCCCTGCGGCGCGCGTCCCTGCCGGTCGGCCCCGACCTGCTCCTGCGCCGCCGCCTCGCCTACGGCGACCTGGCGACGTTCCACGTGCTGGACACGCGCCAGTACCGGACCGACCAGCCGGACCCGGACAAGCCGGAGGCGTGGGCGGACCCGAAGGCGACCCTGCCGGGCATGGAGCAGGAGAAGTGGCTGACGGACGGCCTCGGGGCGTCGAAGGCGAAGTGGAACGTGCTGGCGCAGCAGGTCTTCATGGCGCAGCGCGACTTCGCGGCCGGACCGGAGAAGCGGTTCAGCAACGACGCCTGGGACGGCTACCCGGCGTCCCGCGCCCGCCTGTTCGACTTCCTGAAGTCGCGCAAG
The DNA here is from genome assembly GCA_035539875.1 of Armatimonadaceae bacterium. Classification (GTDB taxonomy): domain Bacteria; phylum Armatimonadota; class Armatimonadia; order Armatimonadales; family Armatimonadaceae; genus CALEKU01. Next base: position 6,515 of record DATLHN010000658.1, on the reverse strand, counting down.
CCCAGCAACCCCGTGGTGCTGACCGGCGACGTCCACGCGAACTGGGTGGCGGACCTGAAGGCGGACTTTAACGACCCGAAGTCGGAGACGCTCGGCTCGGAGTTCGTGGGGACGTCCATCTCGTCGGGCGGGAACGGCTCGGAGACGAACGCGGGCGGGCAGACGGTCCTGGCGGAGAACCCGCACATCAAGTTCCACAACCTGCGCCGCGGCTACGTCCGCTGCCAGATCACCGCGACCCGCTGGCGCAGCGACTACCGCGTCGTCGAGTTCGTGGACAGGCCGGGCGCGCCGGTCTCCACCCGCGCCTCGTTCGTCGTCGAAGCGGGCCGCCCCGGCGTCCAGCGCGACCAGGGGTAGCCACGGGCGCACAAGGAAAGTCCCGCACCGTGCAACCCCTGGTCGAATCCATCGGCGCGATGGCCGGGACCGCGTTCCTCCTGCTGCCGCCGGTCTGCGCGCTCGTCACCGCGCCCGCCGCCCTGCTGCTGCTGCACTTCTACCGCGGGTCGGTCCTGCGGCACATGATGACGACCGCCCCGGGGAGCGCCGGCGCGGACGCTGACACGGGCGGACCGACGGAAGGCGGCTGCTTCGAACCGTCGCTCTCCGGCGACGCCGCGGGTCCGGACGCGCCGCCCGCGCCGACGGACGCGGAAGCGAGTCCGCCGCCGTCGTGCATTCCGCTCGCGGAGATCACGGCCCGGGACGAGGTCGTCCCCGGCGGGGATGCGGGGCGCGCGCTGCTCGGTCGGCTGCTGACGCTGCCGCGAGGCACGCTCGGAAGTTACCGCGTCGCCGCCCTCGCCGCCGCGACCGTCGCCGCGCTGCTGTCCGTGGTCGCGGTAGCGACGCAGGACCCGGCGCTGACCCCGCGCCACCTCCCGCTCGGCGTGCTGCTCGCGGCGCAGGGCGTCATGGTCTTCGTCCTCGCCCTGTGGCCCTTCGCGCTCGCCGCGCCGCTGCTCTCCGGCGGCGAGGGGCGCGGGTCCGGCGGCGCGCTCCGCTGGGCGTACATCCTCGGGACCGTCGCGGCGTTCACGGCCTACTTCGCGGCGTACGAGCCGGCCGCCTCCGGGCCCGGCGGGTCCGCGGAATCCCGCGCGGCGGCGCTGGGAGTGGCGCTGGTCTCGGGCGTGTTGTGCGGGCTGCTGCCGTCGTTTCCGCTGCTCGTCTGCTCCGGTCGCACCCTGCGCGCCATCGGCCCGCTCGCCCTCTGCGCGGTCGCGGTCACGCTGCAGGCCCTCTTCCTGGTGCCCGGCGTGCTCCTGCTGCTCGGCCGCCACTACGGCGCGGCGGGCGCGGGGGTGGCCGCCGCGCTGGCCGCCGCCGCCGGCGTGCTCTACCTGGCCGTCCGACTCTTCGGCCGGGCGGCCGAGCGCTACGCCGCGAAGGCGCAGAGCGACAACCAGTTGATGGCCGACGCGCACTACCTGCTCGTGATCGTCTGGGTGAACCTGCTGTTCTTCCCGGGGGGGACGCCCGCCGTCTGGCTCAAGACCGCGCTCATCAGCGTCGCCCTGTTCGTGGTCTACCGCCGGGTACTGGCCGCGCGGCTGCGGCCCCTGCGGGCGGAAGCGGACGCGTTCCCGCCGCGCCGGATGCTGCTCCTACGCGTGTTCGGGTCGCCGAAGCGCAGCGAGCGGCTGTTCGACATCGTCGCGCACCGGTGGCGGCACGTCGGCAGCATCCAGCTCATCGCGGGGACGGACCTCGCGTCCGCGACCGTGGAGCCGCACGAGTTCCTTGACTTCCTGGGCGGGCGGCTCGCGCGCCACTTCGTCGGCGGGCCGGAGGACCTGGCGCGCAAGTGGGAGTCGCGGGACCTCGCGCCCGACCCGGACGGCCGCTACCGGGTGAACGAGTTCTTCTGCCACGACGACACGTGGCAGAGCGTGCTCGCGCGCCTGCTCTCGGACAGCGACGTGGTACTGATGGACCTGCGGGGCTTCACGCCCGCGCGCCAGGGGTGCGTCTTCGAACTGCACCGGCTGGTGGATTCGCTGCCGCTCGGGCGGATCGTGCTGCTGGTGGACGACACGACCGACGTCCCGTTCCTGACCCGCGTCCTCGACACCGCGTGGGACCACCGCGCCGCCGATTCGCCGAACCGACGCGCCGACGCTATGGGAGTCGCCCCGCCGCTGCGCCTGTTCCGCCTGCCCGCCCGCGTGGGGAAGCGCGACACGCGCCGCCTCCTCGCCCTGCTCGCCGACGCCGCCGAAACGGACGGGTAGGCAGCAGCGCGTGGCGAGGAGGCGGCGCGTGTGCGCGACGTTACCCGCGTCCGGCCGTCAGGACGCCGAAGCCGCCCCGCCTTTGCGGCGGCGACCCCGCACGAGACCGAGGCCGAGCGTCCCGGCGAAGAGTGCGCCCGTGGCGTACGCGCCCGGCTCGGGGACCGCCGCCACGGCGACGGGCGACCGGTAGGTGAAGTTGTCCGCGTAGGCGGTGCTGCCGCCCAGGGCCGGGGCCCGCGCGCCGAAAACGGCGTACGAGATGTTCGAGGCGCTCAGCGACAGCGTGTTCATGCCGGTGTACGAGCTCGCCACGAGCTGCGAGGTGATGCCGAGCGAGTTGTCGCCGGCGTCGAAGACCTCCAGGAAGATCAGGTCGGGGTCCTGGTTGAAGTCTCCCAGGTCCACGGAAACGAACGACGCGCCGCCCGCGATTGTGCCCCGGATCTCGAAGTAGTTCGAGAAGTCGTTCGTGGACAGGATGCCCTTCGTCCCGTTGGGGCCGATGAACGAGTCGATCCCGCCCGATCCCTGAGACGTGAACGTGACGCCCGCCTCGGTGTAGCTCACCGAACTCGGGGCCGCGGCCTCGAAGGTGACGGTCCCATCCGCCCACACCGGACCCGCGGCCACCAGCGCCGCCGCTGCCGCTGCCAACCCGGCTGCTGCCGCCGCCCGAACCCTGCCGGGCATTCTTTCGATCTTCATGCTCCCATGCTCCCGTGCCTATTTTTCGTTACCTACAGCGGCCAGTATAACACGATAAGCAGGCAAGCATACCGGTTCTTTAGTAAATTTTTCGGGACGGCTGGAAAGGGCCGCCGGGGAGGATTTCGGGGCGCGGGCGAGAACCTGCGAGGGAACGCCCCCGCGGAGAGGAAGGCAGATGGACGTCGGCACCGGCTGGAACACGTTGTGCGCGGTCGGCACGCTGCTCGCGAGCGCGCACGTTTACGTCGCCTACGTCCACCAGTTCCGCAGGACGATGGCCCGCGACCTCTGGCTCGACGGACTGTCGCTGCTCTGGGGCCTCTTCATCCTCTGGGCGCTGCTCTTCGGCCTGCTGTCGCTGGTCATGGCGATCCTCGCCTAGCCCGGCCAGCAGGGGCGACGCGCCGCCTGCCGCGCCTATCCCCTGACCGCGTCGAGGAGCGGGCCGGGGCCGAAGCGGACCACGTCGGTGGCGGGCAGGCCGGTCTCGTCGCGGGCGCGGGCGACGGCCTCGGCCGCGTCGGCGTCTCCGAGGCGGGACGTGTTGAGGACGACGCCGACGACCGGGGCGGCGGGGAGCGCGCCCGCGGCGGCGGCGACCGCCTCGTACAGGCGGATCACGTCGCGGAGCGGCGGGATGCGGACCCAGTCCGCGCGCGAGATCGTCTCCTGACCCGCCCGGTGGACCAGGATCAGGTGCGTGGGCATCGCGCCGCGCAGCAGCGGCAGTGTCGCCGTGGACGCCGGGTTCAGGAGCGACCCCTGCCCCTCCACGAGCAGGACGTCGTGGTCGTAGCCGTGCTTCAGGACCATCTGCTCGATGGCCCCCGAGGCGTAGTCCACGCGGACGGCGTCCAGTGCCACCCCCTCCCCCGCGATCGCGATGCCGATCTGGCCCGTCGCGAGGAACCGGGCTCGGACCCCGGCGTCGCTCAGCGCGCGGGTCAGCTCCAGGGCGGCGGTCATCTTGCCGCAGTTCATGTCCGTGCCGACAAACAGCACGCGCCGCGCCGGGACCTCGCGCGCGCGGCCGCCGCCGGGCATCAGTCCGTCGGGCTCCTGCCGGATGTCCCAGAGGAACTGCCCCGGGCGCTTCACGCGCCCGGCGAGTTCGGGGTCCCTGCCGAGCGGCGTGTGCAGCCCGTTCGCGACGGAAAGGCCCGCGTCGAGCGCGTCCGCGACCTCCGCCCGCCACTCCGCGGGCAGGTTGCCGCCGGGCGGCGCGATGGCCGGAACGAGCACGTCCGGGGCGAAGGCGAGCGCCTCGCGCACCGAGGCGACGATGGGCACGCCCCGCGCCGCCGGTATGCCGGTCATTTCGTACAGGCGCTGCCCCGCCGCCGAGCGGTCCACGACGGCGACGACCGGGGCCGCGCCGTAGCGCAGAAGGCCGTAGCCCATCTTGCCCGCGGGCTTCCCCGCGGCGTCGTGCATCAGCAGGGCGAGCCGGTTCTGCGGCGTAAGCCGGTACATCACCGGACCTCGCTTTCGCGCGCGACGCCCAGGCCGGGCGCGTCGGGCGGGGGGAGGACGCGCCCCTCCGACCAGAGCAGCCCGCCGAACGGCGCGTCGATTATGTTCAGGTGGCTGTCGAGGTCGAGGTAGTCGGCGAACGAGGAGATCGCGGCGCTCCCGGCGATCGCCAGCGGCGATTCGCTCATGCAGCCCATCATCACCTTCAGGCCGTGGGCGCGCGCGGCGTGGATCAGGCGCAGCCCCTCCCGGATGCCGCCCGCCTTCATCAGCTTCAGGTTGACGCCGTCCACCCGGTCGGCGAGGCCGGGGACGTCGGAGGCGATCCGGCAGCTTTCGTCCGCGAAGATCGGCAGCACGCGCCGGGGGAACAGATCGCCCATCTCCGCCTCCCGGCCGCGCGCGAGCGGCTGCTCCACGTACTCGACGCCGCGCCCGGCGAGCCAGCGGATCATGCGGTCGGCGGTGGCGACGTCCGGCCAGCCCCCGTTGGCGTCCACCCGCAGCGCGACGCCCTCGGGCGCGGTCTCCTTCACCGCCGCGAGGATCGCCTTGTCGTATTCGATCCCCTCCGGGCTGCCGAGCTTGATCTTCAGCGAGCGGGGCGAAAGCCGCGCCGCCAGCTCCGCGACCCGCTCGCGCACGACCTCCGGCGGGTTGATGCCGACCGTGACGCTGGTCGGGACGACGCGGGCGAGGTCCGCGCCGACCAGCCGGTACGCGGGCACGCCGAGGCGCTTGCCCGTCCAGTCGTGCAGCGCCAGGTCCAGCCCGCAGAGCGCGGCCCGGCCCACCCCGGCGTCGTCCGCCAGGCTTTCGACGCGCTGCATCTCCCACGGGGCGAGCGGCTCCAGCCCCACCGCGAGGCCGGTAAGCTGCGCCTCGGCGGTCGCCGCCGTCTCCGGGGAGGTCGTCTGCGACACGGGCGAGAACTCGCCGTACCCGGTCACGCCGTCGTGCTCGACCGCGACCAGTAGGTTGTCGGAGCCGGCGGCCGTGCCGCGGCTGATCGTGAGCGGGAATCGTTTTGTCAGGGGCAGGGGAAGAAGAGTGAGTTTCATACGGGCGTTAGCGGCTGGTTGCTCGGGTTCGGATACTCTTTGTCGAAGTCGACGTAATACAGGTCCAGTTTGGGATCGCCCGCGTGCGCGCGAACGAGCAGGTCGATGTCGGAGCGCTCGGTCGAGAAGAGCTGCCAGTAGACGTCGTCCCACATGTGCAGCACGGCCCGCATCTCCGAGGGCCACGTTTCCGCGTTCAGCCGAAACTGTGGCTGCCAGTACAGCTCCTTTAATCGTTCAAACGGGACCAGTTCGCGCAAGACGGGTAAGAACGCCCCCCCGACCGTGTACAGTTCGGCCGCCCATTTCAGGAAACCCTCGCCCCACAACAACAGGAGTTGCGAATCGACGTCCGCGTCCGCCAGGTGGTGACCGTACTGCTCCCGCAGCTCGGGCAGCGGGTCCACGCCCTGGGTGACGCCGAAGTCGTCCACGAAAAGGTGCCCCTTCCAGAGACGGGCGGTCGGGCGGAAGATGTAAAAGAAGTCCGAGCACTCCTCGCTGACGCGCCCGTGGACGAAAATGGGCGCGCCAACTCCGCGGACCACCTGAACCGATTTCGGATAAACGCGGACCCCGTGAATTCTCATAGGTGTAAATCCCGCCCGGCGGACGCCACCGCCATCGCACCCATGTTCGCTCCGCGCCGCCGTTCGCCCTGCACCGGTTTTGCAGTTGCCGTCGCCCGGGCGATACTGTCTGCGGAGAGCGTGATGCCCATTCCGTTACCGCCGACACCCTATCTCGATCTGAACGACGTACTGGACGAGCTGGTCGCGCGCGTGCGCGGGGCGCTCGGGGGCGCGTTCGTTGGGGCTTATTTGCAGGGTTCGTTCGCCGCGGGGGACTTCGACGTCCACAGCGACGTGGACTTCGCGGTGGTAACGGAGGCCGAGCCGGAGGGCGAAAGCCTCGCCGCGCTCCGGGCGGCACACGCGGCTATCTACGACAGCGGCCCGGAGTGGGCCCGGCACCTGGAGGGGTCGTACTTCCCGCGGGAGACCCTCAATAGCGCGGAAGCGGTGAACGCCGA
>DATLHN010000657.1:0-6561 GCA_035539875.1 Armatimonadaceae bacterium | reverse complement strand
GCCGGGGCGTACGCCTTCGCGCTGGAGGCGGGGTGGCAGCCGAAGGGAGTGGCCTGGTCACCCTGGCTGCGCGCGGGCTACAACCACTACTCCGGCGACGGCGACCCGAACGACGGCGACCACAACACCTTCTACCCGCTCCTGGACACGCCGCGCATCTACGCCCGGACCCCGTTCTACACGCTGGCGAACGCGCGCGACGCGTTCGTCATGGTGACCGCGAAGCCGCACCCGAAGGTGAACGTCCGCACGGACTACCACTGGGTCCGGCTGGACCGCGGCGGCGACCTCTGGTACGCGGCCGACGGCCCGTTCCAGTCCGGCCCCCGGTTCGCTCCCTCGGACTTCGGCCTGATCGGACGGCCCGCGGGCGGCAGGAGGAACGTCGCCAACCTCTGGGACGTCAGCCTGGACTACGCCGCAAGCGCGCGGACCAGCTATTCGCTGTACCTGGGCTGGATGCACGGCGGCGGGAGCGTCGTCCGGGCCATCTACCCGGACGACCGGGACGGGCTCTTCGCCTACGCCGAGGCGACGCTGAAGTTCTGACCGGCCGCGCCACGCTATTCGTACTCGATCAGTTCCTTGTCCAGGCGCACGGGCTTGTCCTTGTCGAACAGGATCGAGGTCTGGCGGACGACGCCGACGTCCGGGGCGAAGTACCGCGTGGAGGGAAGGTACTCCTGGCGCTGCCGGGTCGGGAACGAGAGGACAGTGTCCACCCGGTACGCGTCACGCCGTTGCCCGCCGACCTGCACTCCGCGCTTCTCAAAGATGCGGCCATAAGCGCGCGCCGAGGCGGCCTGCCCGCCGATGATGATCTTGCCCTCCCAGACGTACCGCTTGCCCGCGGGCACCCCGACCTTGACCAGCGGCATCGGCGGGGAGAGCCGCACCGTATCACCGTTGCCGCCCGACTCTACCAGGTAGATGCCGCCCTTCGTCACCAGATAGGTTTCCCTGCGGTGTACCGTATTTCCGAAGCGGAACGCGTGCCGCACGCGGACGCCGTCTTTAACGACTTCCCGCTTTTCGACGATAGCGGTGTCCTGGCTGTGCTGCGTGTTCGCGGGGGTCTGCTCGGCAGGGTCCGCGGGCGCGAGCGTGACCTTCATGGTCCAGCGCCGGCCTATCGCGGAGGGAAAAAGCCGCCGCAGATCGCCCGCCGTCAGGACCGGCTTCTTTTCCGCCTCCGGGTCCGGCACGCTCACGTAGGCCATGTCCATGCCCCCGTCTTTGCCGACGGAACTACAGCCGGAGAGGCCCGCGACGATGGCGGTCATTACGAAGAATGCAGCCCAGGTCCGCGCGGGCGGGCGCAGGCGCTTCATAGCCAGGTGTCCTCGGGGTGCGGCTTGCGACCGTCGGCCTTCAGCAGGCGGTAGGTGGCCCGCGACACTTCGTTCAGGTTGTACTGTGCCACCGCGCCGTCCGGCTCGTCCGGCGGTATCACCGTGTAGATGCGCACGATCACCGTCTGCTTCCCCTCCACCACCGCGCCGTAGCCGGTCTGGAAGCGGGCCGGGATGTCGCGGTAGTTGCCCATGCGCGCCTCGGTCGCCGTGCTGCCGTCCCGGTTCTGCGTCCAGTAGTACATCAGCATCCGCGCCCCGCTGGTGTGCTTGAAGATCATGGCGCGCACCCGGGCCGAACCGGGGCCGTCGAGCGAAAACTCCCGCTTCGCCGTCAGGGCAAAGCCGTTGTCCGGGATGCAGACGGTGGGGTCGTGGTAGTTCTCGAACGGGCCCGCGGTGACGACCGACCAGTACACGACCTCGCCGAAGGGGTTACGGTACTCGCGGCCCCGAGCCTGCGGGCCGCCCAGCATCGCCAATACGTAATCCTGGAAGGGAGAGTCCTTCGCCTCCCACTGGGCCATGTCGTCGGGAGCGGGGGGCAGCCACCGGCCCGCCCGCGAGAACCGGTACGTGGCGAAACTGCCGAGCAGGCCCGCGACGGCGATGGCGAGCGCCATCGAGCCGATCGTGCGGCGCTTCGGGTTTGCCATGGCGTAGAGGCTGACGACGATGCCGAGTATGCTGAGGATCAGTCCGGCAGCTTCCGGAGCGTTCACGGTGTTTTCATCTCCTGTTCTGCCGCTGTCATCGTCCGCTCCCGCCGCTCCCGCTGGCGTCGTGACGCTGGCGTCGCCGCCGCCGGATGGAGCGCTCCGCGCCGCGCAGCAGCCGTTCCGTGAACGTCGTCGAGGCGCTGCCCGCCTTCAGGATGCGCTTGCCGACCGTCCGCCCGGCGGAATCGGCCAGATGCTGCGTCACCCGGTCGGTACGCGTCGTCAGTCGGCGCACCCCCCCGAAGCGCTTCCCCGCCCACTCCACGGCCGGTTGGAGGCGACGCTCCGCGGCAAAAGTCAGGAGGAGCGCCGGGAGGACGATCAGCAGCGGGTTCAGGCCGTGCAGGAACTCAGAGAGCGCCGGGCTGCGGCCCGCCGTGAGCGCCACCGCAATGACGCGCGCGAAGTTCAGGAGCAGCCCCAAGAAGGCTCCCATCGTCATCAGCAGGGCGGTGGGCAGGGCGCGCATCCGCCGCAGCATGCCGACGAACAGCAGGACGGCCGCCAGGAGCAGAACGACGTTCAGCCCATTTATCGCGGGGGTGATGTCGACCTGGGACCCGCCGATGACGGCCCGCGGGACGCCCTTGTCGTTGACGGTGGCCGCGCCGCGCATCAGCGACGCGACCGCGCGGGCGCCTCCCGTCTGGAAGAACTTTTCCGCGATCGACACCAGGCTGCTGGGCGGCGGCAGCATGGTCAGGAAGAAGAGCAGCGGGAGGGACAGCGCGCGCAGGACCAGCCCGCCGTACTGGCGCAGGACGACGCCCGCCGCGATGAGGATCAGGGCCGCCACCGCGATGGCCGCCACGTGCACGAGGTGCGCCCCGAAGAGCAGCGCGCATCCCAGCACGAGGAGCAGAACGGTGCCGCCGCGCCGCCGTTCCGAGTAGCGGTACTTCGTCTCCTCCCAGACCACGGAGAGGCGCTTACGGTCCGCCCACGCCAGCGCCGCCACCCCGAGCGGGACGAACGGCTGATAGATGATCGCGGACTCCCAGCGCGCCCACCAGCGGTCCTCGCGGAAGCACCAGTAGAAGGGCAGCCACCAGGCAGCGAGGTAGGGAATGCCCAGCAGGAGTACCCAGGCGCTGTTCGTCCAGAGGAACCCCAGGAATTCGCGCATGCCCGACGCGGCGTGCCTGAGGGCGACGACGATCGGGCGGGCGGGGGCCTCGACGTCGGCCGCCGACGCGCCGGAGCGGGGAGGCGCGGGCGAGAACGCGATGGCGGTATCGGTCGCGGATGGCACGTCTTCCGAGAAATGGCGTCGGGGTGTGATCATGGACGATTCTTCAGCGCGGACGCTCTGCCAGATGCTCTTCGACCGGGCGGTTGCGCTCGGCCAGGCGGCGCTGGACCATACCCACCTCGGGGGCGAGCCACATCACCGCCGGGTAGTCGATGCGCTGCCGATTCGCCGTGACGGAAATGATGCTGTCGAGGCGAAACGCTTTGTACTCTCCCGAAGGGGTCTTCACGGGAACATGGGCGCTGACCCGGTGATAGGCGCGCGCCGAATACTGAGCCTTGCCCATTCGCGCCGTGCCGTTCCAGAGGAGATCCGCCCCCGTCGCGGACCCCGACTTCAGCACGGGGATGGGCGGGTCGAAGACGAGCATGCGCTCCGGACTCTCCCCGAGGGCCTTGAGGCGGATCGTCTTCCCGTCGCCGTCGGTGCCGTACAACTCCAGGCGGAACCGCTTGCCGCCGCGGACCGACTCCACCAGCGTGCCCGTCCGGCCCGCCAGGGTGCGGACGCCCACCACGCGCACCTCACCCGGTACGACCCCGCCGTCGGCACCGCCGCGCGTGACGCGCATCTTCAAGGTGCGCCCCGGCGTAAGCGGGAAGATGGCTCCGGCCCGGTCGGGCATCTTCACCTGAGAGGACGCGGCGACTTCGCGGACCATCGCGACATCCGGGCCGCCGTTCGGCATTCCCTGACTGCAGCCCGCCAGCAGGGACATCCCGGCCGCCGCCGCTGCCACGGCCGCCGCTGTTGCCGCCGCCGCGCGGGACGTGGACGCGTGGCTCACGATCGCCCCTCCTGCTGCCGCTGCTCCGCGGCCCGGCCGCGCCACTGCTTCCCGTCCTCCTCGATTCCCTTGTGGAGGCCGCGCGCCACGCCGTAGATGTTCCGGCGCGCCTGCTCGATGTTAGGGTCGTTCGGGTTGACGAACGTGTAGATGCGTACGATCACGCTCTGCTTGCCGCTCGCAGCCGCCTTGAATCCCGTGGTAAGGCGGGGCATCAGATCGCCGTAGGCGCGCAGATTGCCGCGTCCCGTGGTGGACCCGTCCTCGTACTGCACCCAGTAGAGCATCAGCACGCGGATCCCGGTCTCGTCGTGCTTGAGGACCATGGCGCGGGCCTTGTTGCCCGCGCCGAACACCTGGGGGAAGGTCTCCGCGGTCAGGGAAAAGCCGTACCCGGCCATGCACATCCCGGGCTCGTGGTAGGCGTCGAACGAGGCGGCCGCGATGACGTGGGCGTCAACCTTCTCGTCGAAGGGATTGACGTACTGGCGGCCCAGGGTCTTCGGATAGCCCAGCGTCGCGACCGTGCGCTCCTCCAGGGGCACGTCCACGGCGGTCCACGCGCCGATCTCGGTGGGCACTTCCGGGAGCCAGAGGCCCCGCTTCTCCAGGCGGCAGCCGACGAAGATGCCGAGGAACGCGGTCACGGTCAGGAGCGCGCCCAGGCGGACGAAACTCGAAAAGACGGTGGGATGGGGGGCGGGCATTTTCCGGGTCCGGTTTCCTTAAAGCTCCTCGTCGAGCAGGCGCGACTTGCGGGGACCGATCTTCCCCGCGATCAGGAACGTAAGGTAGAACGCCAGGGCGGTGAACACCCAGGAGTTCGTGTCGTGCAGCTGCTGCGCCCAGTTCGCGTTGTGCACCCCGACGAGGCCCATGACGACGATCCGCAGCGTGTTCATCAGCAGGGAGATCGCGAACCCGGCGGTCAGGAGGACGGCGATGACGCCCCACTTCATCTTGCGGAAGAGGCCGAGCCAGAGGGTCAGCACCAGCACCGGCATCAGGATGCCCATTCCGCTGCACGGGCCGCTGACCATGGCGGAGTAGCCGTCCATGAGGATCATGTTGCCGCTCACGCGGGTGCTCGGGTAGAGGAGCTTGAGCACCTGGCCCGCCGCCACCGCGCAGCCGAGCTGGAGCCGCTGCGTCACGGCGTCCAGCAGCGAGAACGGGATCGGCACCATGGCGAAGAGGAACAGCAGTGGGCGCAGCAGCGTCTGGAAGACCGCCCACCCGTACAGGTGCAGGAGCGACCCCGCGGCGATCAGGAGGAAGCCGATCATCGCCAGCGGCGAGAGCATCATCAGGTACGCGGCGATCATGAGGACGCAGCCGATGACCGCCAGCCAGATCGGCCCGCGCCGCCGCTTGCTGGTCGGGGGGTACAGGTCCGCCATCGTCCGGTACATATTGACGGTCGCCTCGCGGTCGGCCCAGGCCAGCGCGAACGCGCCGATCGGGACCAGCGGCTGGAAGGACAGCGCCGAGTCGGGAAGCGTCCAGATGCCGACGAACCAGGCGAGAGGTCCCTGCCATTCCGGGGGCCAGGGCGAGACGCGCGGGTAGATCAAAACCGCGAGCAGCGGGATTAGCACCAGAAGCCAGTGGCGCTCCTCCTCCCAGAAGACCCGGGCGAGGCGCGGCAGGGAGGCGAGCGTCTTGCGGGTCGCGTCCCACGCGGCCTCCCAGGGCGGCTGAGGCGCTTTCTTCGCAGTGGCGGCAGGGGTCGTCACGGTTCCCATTGTAACCTGATGGGGTACCGGTTGCCAGTGGGCCGCCGCGCTCGCGGCGGCGTGCGCGGCGTCCTCGGCGTAAGGCGCTGTAAGATAGGCAAAACGGAAGGGGCGTTGGCCAGGAATGAAAGCAGCAGGACGGGGACGGTATCGGAATGCCGGCGTTACCGCGCTGGCGGCGGCGGCGACGCTCGGAGGGGCCTGCGGCGCGGCGGCCCTGTGGGCTCAGGACACCGGCGTCAGCGCGGCGACGCCGCCGGTGGTCACCGTACGCATCAACGGGAAACCGGCGCTTTCCACCCGGGACCGGGACGGCGAGGTCTACATTCCGGTCAGCGCCCTGAAGCAGGCGGGGGCGGAGGTGACCCAGGTGGGGGACACGCTGACCATCCGCTTCCAGCCGGCCGCCGCGGAGCAGGGCGATCGGCGGGAGGGGCGGCCCGGCGAGTGGGTCTCGAACGGCATCTGGCGCGTGCGCGTCTCCGAGGTCCGCCCGTTCGGCGGCGCGGGCGCCTCGCGCTCGGGCGTGGATCTGACCGTGGAGGTTATGAACGCCTCGGGCGAGGCGCGGAAGGTCGCCCCGGGTCTGACGAGCGCGCGGCTCAAGTGCGCGGATTCGGCGGGGACGGCCCTGGCGATGGGGGAATTGGCCGCCTCGGGCGTGGACGCCTCCCTGGAGCAGGAGTGCCCGCCGGGCCGGCAGGGGACGCTCACC
>DATLHN010000656.1:0-4202 GCA_035539875.1 Armatimonadaceae bacterium | reverse complement strand
CGGGCGCGTCGAAGGACGTCGCGGCCTGCCAGCCCGAGTCGTCGAACCCGGGGGCGTCCCATCCGGGCATCTCGCGGCGCGCGTCGTACCCCTCGCCCATCAGCATGTCGGACGCGAGCAGCGGGCCGAACGCCACCTTCCACGCGCCGTCCGTGGCCGCCAGCGCTTCCCCGCCGCCCTCGCCCTTCAGGCACGCCAGGAGGCGGGGCCGGTCGCCGTAGAACTGGCGGTGGTGCCAGCCGACCTGCCCGACGTACCAGCCGTCGCCCAGCGTCGCCGCCAGCACGTTCTCGCCCTCGCGCAGCAGCGCGGTGACGTCGTAGGTCTGGTGGCGCAACCGCTTCCCGTAGTCGGTCCAGCCCGGCGCGAGGACGTCGTCGCCGACCCGCTTGCCGTTGACGTAGACCTCGTAGACGCCGAGCGCGGTGACGTACAGGCGCGCCCGCTCCGGCACGGCGTCCAGCGTGAAACTCCGGCGCAGGTAGGGGGACGGGACGGTCGAGCGCGGCCCGCCGACGAGGCTGCTGCCGATCCACTGCGCGCCCGCCCAGTCACCCGGCGTCAGCAGGCCGGTCTCCCAGAAGGCCGGGGCCGCGAAGTCACTCGGCTCGCCCTTTTCGTTCCAGGTCCGCACGGTCCAGCAGGCGCGCTGCCCGCCCCCGAGCGGCTTGCCTCCGTAGGTAACGTGAACGGACTGGTCGGAGTCTACTTTGCCGGAGTCCCAGAGGTCGGCGGCATTCTCGGAGAGAAGCTCGAAGCGGGTCGCCACCAGCACCTGGTAGGCAGTCTGCCGGAGTCCCGTCCGGTCCGGGTCGTCGGGGTTCATCCGCCAGGAAAGGCGGGGACGCTCGACGTCGAGGCCGAGCGGGTCGGTGCGATACTCGCAGCGCAGGTCAACGGGCAGGTGGTCGCTCATGTTCTCGTCAATACCCGCGCGCGGCCGGTCGTACGTCTGCCCGCGCGCGGGGTCGCCGCGCGGGCAGGTGCGTTCTTCCGGCCGCGACGCCGGAAAGGGGTGGATTTTCGGCCCGTCCCCGCGTCCGACGGCGGACGACGCGGGCGGGCCACGTACAGGATAAACCTTCTGCTATGTAGCAGTCAAGGTTTGCGGGCCGGTAGGTTCTGCCGTCCCGCCTGCAAGCCCCGCCTCGCGTCTGCCCGCTATGACCGGCCCTGTCCGATGCCCCGGCAGATGACGGATGCCGTGCCTGCGGTGCCCGTCAGCGTGTCACTTCGGCGCGGGTTTCGACGCGGGCGCGGTCGGCTGCTGACCGCGCTGGCTCTGCTGCATGAGAGCACGCACGCGCTCCCGCTGCTCCGGCGGGACCTTGTTGATGTCCCACTGACCGGTCGTCATCGCTTCGCGCATCTTCGCATCGGCGTCGGCCGAGGACGCCGCCTTCGCCCCGGAGACCGACCCCGCCGGTCCCCGGTTGCAGCCCGCCGTGACCGCGGACAGTGCCAGTACCGCCGCGCCGACGCAACCCGCGATGCGCCCGCCGCTGCCCGTCATATTATTGATCTTCACCGGTTCGCTCCTGTGCGGGGGCGGGCGGAACGAACGATGTCCGTCCCGCCCGCCGAAAGCCGTGTTTACCGACGCCGGGCGTTCCACATGTTGTCCAGCGGCCGGTTCACCGGGTCCGGGTTGGTCGCCTCCGGCTTCATGGCCTTGACGTGGCCGTCCGCGAAGCAGAAGTTGGTCACCCCGCTGTGGCGGGTCGTCGCGCCGCCTGCCCGGCCCTGCGGGAATGCCGCCGTGGCGGTGCGGGTGCCGTTCGGGATCAGGCCGCCCCAGTCCCAGTAGTAGTCGGTCCCGGTCGCCGAGTCCCAGAGGTACATCTGATGGGGCCAGAACCACGCGCTGTTGTTGGGCGTCCATCCGTTAGGCGTCAGCTCCGTGTCCTGCGAATGCTTCTCGCCGATGGCGATCGTGTCCGCAGGGCGGTTGATGTCCGCCAGTGCGGTGGACTGGATGTTGTTCTGGTTGAACCAGCCCGCTCCGCGCCATCCCTCGCTCCATATTCCGAAGACGCCGGCCGCGGTGTTGTCCGGCCATCCGGGGATGCCGCCCATCAGGCAGTTGGCTCCGTAGCTCAACGCGGGACCGGACCAGGCGGCACCGTCCACGCCAGTCGGGTCCTCGATGAACGAGTCGGACGGGCACCAGAAGATGGGAAGGCTCTTGATGTAAGGCGCGATCTTCACCGACCAGTAGTTGGCCCCGGGGCCGAGCGGCCCCGCGCCGTCCGGATCGGACCAGTCGTAGACAGCGGCCAGCGGGAACGTCTCGTCATAGTCCTGGACGTACTGCATGGTCGCCAGCCCGAGCTGCTTCATGTTGGACAGGCAGGACGTCTGCCGGGCCTTTTCTCGGGCCTGGGCGAAGACGGGAAAGAGGATAGCGGCGAGGATCGCTATGATGGCGATCACCACGAGAAGCTCGATCAGGGTAAAGGCGCGGAGGGTCTCGCGTACGCGGCGGTTGGTTGCGACTGCGGTCATTGCGTCAGCTTTCCTTTCTTCAGGAACGCGCCTCCGCCCTGGAGACGCTGAGCCCCGTGCCCGGCCGGGCGCGGTTCGATAGAGATAGTGACCAGGCTAAACGGCGCGTGTCTCCCGGCGTTTCGGACGATGCAGCCGCGGCAGGACCAGCATCGTCCGCTCGGGGGGGGTGACCCCGTCCATCAACCGCTCCAGCGTGTCGAACATGTGCCGCACGATCTCCGACGGATCGATCTGCATCAGCGTCAGCTCCTCCTCCCAGCCGAGGAGGGCGGGTGATCCCGCATTGGCGTGCGAAGCGAGGTGGACGTCCCGGCCTACCACCACGCCCGCCTTGCCGAGAGCCGTGAGCGCGCCCTGCGTGAGCATGTCGTCGTTCGAGACGATGCCATCGGGACGCCGGTCCGGGTCGGCCGAGGGGCCGAACGCCTCAAGGGCCGTACGGTACCCCTGCTCCTGGTGGGGCTCCGTGTGGTAACTTCCCGGCTTGATCAGGTGCCGGTTCTCCCGCACCAGCGCGGGGTCGAAGGGCAGTCCGCGCTCCAGGAGCGCGTCCCGGAACGTCCGGTGCGCTTCGGTCAGAGCGGTCGGCTGTTCGTCGTCGCCCGAAAGTCGGTACGGCGCGACCGGGGCCCAGAACCCGATCCGACGGCATCCGAGCGCGGCGAGTTCGGCGACCGCGCCCCGGATCAGCGCGGCGCTGTCCAGCCCTACGAAGTAGGGGGCGGGACCCGCGAAGGCGACCATCGGAACCTGCTGCAGCTCCAGCCAGTCCGCGATCCGCTGGAGGACGCCGACGGCGAGGATGCCGTGTATTCGCCCGGCGGCGAGGTCGGCCGCGAGGCCCTCCTGGAGCATCTCCTCCGGCAGCGCGTCCGCGGGGGCGTGGAGCGCGTCCGCGGTGAAGTGGAAGGAGACCGACTCCTGGTACTCCTCGGCCCGCTGCCGCACGTTCTCCACCAACAGGCTCCAGAACGGCGAGGCCCCAGAGATTCGGAAGAAAGAGGGGTCGCACAGCAGGACGACGTTGTGCTGCCGGATGCGCGGGGAGACGTAGATGCCGACGCCGTGCTTGCGGCGGATAATGCGCTGCGCCTCGAGTTCGCCGAGGGCGGAATTCAGCGTCGCGACACTGACGCCCAGACTATCGCGCAGCTCCAGAACGGTGGGAAGCTTGGCCTCCGGCCCCAGTTCCTGGGCGAGCTGCGCCAGTCGGCCACAGGTCTCCTGAAGCTTGGTCTGACGTCCCAGGCGCTGGATGCGCAGATTGTTCGCCGTACGTGACACCGTCGTTGGGCCTCGTTGCTCCCGGTTGCCGCTGTCGCTACCCTCCCATCAGCTCCGCTGAGTGTTCTGGCGGGTGCGATCAGTGTACCAGTGTTTCAGAACACTGGTATTATACACACGCTTAGGCGAACGCAAGCAGGGCGAGACGGTTTTTTTTCGTGGCCGCCCGGGCAGCTTTCCAGGCACGGGCGGCCGCGAAGCGTCAGTCGCCCTTACGGAAGGCGAGACTGGCGGAGTTGATGCAATAGCGCAGCCCGGTAGGGGTTTGAGGCGCGTCGTTGAAGACGTGCCCGAGGTGACCGCCGCACCGCCGACAGACCACCTCGACGCGGCGCATGCCGAAGGTGTTGTCCTCGTGCATCTCGACCTTATCCGGGGACATGGCCTCGTAGAAGCTCGGCCAGCCGCAG
>DATLHN010000655.1:0-7697 GCA_035539875.1 Armatimonadaceae bacterium | reverse complement strand
GCTACAAGGCCGACCCGGGCCGCCGCCTGAGCCGCAAGGACCTCGCGAACTGGATCGTCTCGCCGGAGAACCCGCTGACGGCGCGCGTGTTCGTAAACCGGCTCTGGCGGCAGTTCTTCGGCAACGGCCTGTCGGGTCTGGTCGAGGACCTCGGGGCGCAGGGCGAGTGGCCGACGCACCCGGAACTCCTGGACTGGATGGCGGTCGAGTTCCGCGCGAAGGGATGGGACGTCAAGCGGTTCTTCAAGCTGCTCGTGACCTCCGCCGCCTACCGGCAGGCCGCGGTGCTGACGCCCGAGAAGAAGGCGAAGGATCGGGACAACGTCCTGCTCTCGCGCGGGCCGCGCTTCCGCATGGACGCCGAGATGGTGCGCGACTACGCCCTGGCGGCGAGCGGGCTCCTGGTGCCGAAGCTGGGCGGCCCGAGCGTCAAGCCCTACCAGCCGGACGGCGTCTGGGAGGCGGTGGCGATGATCGGGAGCAACACGCGCGACTACAAGCGCGACGCGGGCGAGGCGCTCTACCGGCGCAGTCTCTACACGTTCTGGAAGCGCGCCGCGCCGCCCGCGTCGATGGAGATATTCAACGCCCCGGCCCGGGAGGTGTGTACCGTGCGCCGCGAGCGGACGAACACGCCGCTCCAGGCGCTCGTCACCCTGAACGACGTCCAGTTCGTCGAGGCGGCGCGCACGCTGGCAGAGCGTGCCCTGAAGGAGGGCGGCCCTTCGTGGGAAGGGCGAGTGGACTACATCGCGACGCGACTCCTCGCCCGCCCGACGCGCCCGGCGGAGAAGGCGATCCTGCGCGAAAGCTCGCTCGCGCTGAAGCGGCACTACGCCGCCTACCCGAAGAACGCCGCCGCGCTGATAGCGGTCGGCGAGTCGAAAGCGGACCCCGCGGTCCGGCCCGAAACTCTCGCCGCCTGGACCATGCTCACGAACCAGCTCATGAACCTCGACGAGGTGCTTAATAAATAGACAAATCGTTTTGGTAAAATTACTGAAAGAGGCTTGCCTACTTCCTCCAATCAATGGCATAATTACCGGGGGCACTTCCGTGCCTTAACGTGCGGCGTCACCTCTCGGTGGGGCGGCTCCGTGCGACCTCCTTTACAGTTACTGAGGGAGATGGAGGAAAGTTGATGAGTTTCGCTTCAACGCGCGGGGGACGATCACCACTGGTCGCCGCCGCCACGGCGGCCTTGGCCCTCTCGGCCCTGCTCGCCCCGTCGGCTAAGGCCGACATTATCTTCTACGGCACCCCGGGCGGCGTCCAGCCCGAGGAGAACGTGCTGCTGTCCAACAACGGGATAGCCGCGATGAGTCTCACCGGGACTACCAACCAGACGGGCACGCAGGTGATCTTCACCCAGCCCCGCGATGCGGAGATGATCGTCTCACCGTCAAGCGGGCAGTCCCGGATTGCTTCGCAGGACGGAGTGGCCTTTAGCTCGCTGCGGACAACTCTGGCCACGGGGTTCTCGTTCACGGAGTTCGAGGCGAACCCGGTCTTCACCACGGGCGGCATCACCTTCACGGTGGGCGTCCGCGAGATCGACGGCACCCTGTCTCAGACGAGCTTCGTTTCGGGCAACGGCCAGAGCTACTTCGGGATCGAGGCCATCAACGGCCAGCGGATGGAGTGGGTCGACATTAACGTCCAGAATCCGGTCGGCGGGACGGCCCTGTCGAACGTGATCCAGGACGTGCGCCAGATCCGCATCGGCGGCGTCGCCCGTACGGCCGACGTCGTGCCCGAGCCGGGCGCGGTAGCGTTCGGCGTCGTCATGGGCGGCGGGCTCCTGGGCATGATGGCCCGCGGGCGTCGCCGCAAGGGCGTCGCCGCCGCGTAGCGATACTCACGGCAGGACGTTTACTGCCACGCCGGGGGCCGGGCTCGCAAGCCCGCCCCCGGCTTTTTGTCGCCGGGCGGGCCGAACCGGCCGCCGCGGGGGATAATGGAGGGAAGCAGCGACGCGAGCGCGAAAAGTCCCCCGGAAGCGATCCAGCGACATTATGAGCAGCCACGACGAACTCGACGACATCATCCCGCCCGGCGACGGGCCGGTCCACCCCGTCTTTGAGGAGTGGGTCCGAACGGAGACGCGGCGGCAGTTCCTGCGCCGCGGCTCGAACGCGCTGGGCATGGCCGCCCTGAGCGCGCTCGGCCTCGACGCCCTGTCGGGCCGCGCGGCTGAGGCGTCGCCGTTGCTGCTCGGGCCGGATGGCAGACCCGCCACCGCCGCGAGCGTGCGCGGCGGGAAGCTGATCCAACCCGTCAACGCGGCGCTCCCGAAGCTGCACTTCCCCGCGACGGCGAAGCACGTGATCTACCTGCACATGGTCGGCGGTCCGCCGCAGATGGACATGTACGACTACAAGCCGAAGATGCAGGAGTTCTACGACAAGGACCTGCCGGAGTCGATCCGCAACGGCCAGCGCCTGACGACCATGACCTCCGGGCAGGCCCGCTTCCCCATCGCGCCGTCGAAGTACAAGTTCCAGCAGCACGGGAAGAGCGGCATGTGGGTGAGCGAGCTGCTCCCCTACACCGCGAAGATGGTCGACGACATGTGCTTCGTGCGCTCCATGCACACCGAGGCGATCAACCACGAGCCCGCGATCACCTACATGCAGACGGGCAACCAGGTGACGGGCCGACCCTGCATGGGCTCCTGGGTCAGCTACGGGCTCGGCTCGCTCAACCAGGACCTCCCCACCTTCGTGGTGCTGGTCGCGCAGCCCTCGAACACCGAGCAGGTGCAGGCGATCTCCGCCCGCCTGTGGCAGTCCGGCTACCTGCCGGGCGAGCACGCGGGCGTCTCGTTCCGCTCCGGCGGCGACCCGATCCTCTACATCAACAACCCGGCGGGCGTCCCGACGTCCGTGCGCCGCACGACCCTGGACGGCCTGAAGGCGCTCAACGAACTTAACTACAAGACGGTCGGCGACGACGAGACGCACACCCGCATCCAGCAGTACGAGTTGGCGTTCCGGATGCAGGCGAGCGTCCCGGACCTCACCGACGTCAAGAGCGAGCCGGAGAGTACCTACGCCCTGTACGGCGAGGAGGCGAAGAAGCCCGGCAGCTTCGCGTACACCACCCTGATGGCGCGCCGGATGGTGGAGCGCGGCGTCCGCTTCATCCAGGTCTACCTGAACAACTGGGACACCCACGCCAACGTATCGGGCCGCCTTCCCATGCAGTGCAAGGACATCGACCAGGCGTGCTACGCGCTCGTACAGGACCTGAAGCAGCGCGGCCTGCTGGACGAGACCCTGATCATATGGGGCGGCGAGTTCGGGCGCACCATCTACTCGCAGGGGGGCCTGACCAGGGACAACTACGGGCGCGACCACCACCCCCGCTGCTTCACCATGTGGATGGCGGGCGGCGGCGCGAAGCCCGGCATGGTCTACGGCGAGACGGACGACTTCTCCTACAACATCGTCAAGGACCCGGTCCACATCCGGGACTTCCACGCCACGGTCCTGCGCCTGCTCGGCATCGACCACGAGCGCTTCACGGTCAAGTTCCAGGGGCTCGACCAGAAGCTGACCGGCGTGGAAGTGGCCAAAGTCATTCCCGATCTGATCGCCTGAGTCCCCCTCCCCCGCGGCGCAGCGGGGGAGGGGAAGAAGGCGGGTTTCAGCGCATGGTCTTGAGTACGCCGCGGGTGTAGCCGACGGACTCGGCGAGACCGGGGAGCGGGTCGTTGGCGTCCTTCTCGTACTCGAAGCCGACGTGCCCGGTGAAGTTGATCTCGCGCAGGGCGGCGAGGATGCCGGGGATGTCGAGCGCGCCGCGCCCGACCTCGCAGACCGGGGTGCGCGGCTCCTTGCGGACGATGTCCTTCAGGTGGATGTCGTACACCCGCTCGCGGCACTTGCGGATAGCCTCGGCGGGGTCCGCGCCGCCGCGCATCGTGTGGCCGACGTCCACGCACAGGCCGAGCCGCCGGTCGTACTTCTCGATCAGCTTCCACGCCTCGTAGGGCGTGGGGAACTTCTTGTCCTCGGGCCCGTGGTTGTGGATCGCGATCCTGATGTCGAACTCCTTGACCATCTGGTCGAGGATCGGCATGGTGTCCGGGTCCGGGCTGCAGACGATCACCGGAATCCCGGCGTCCTTCGCGTACTGGAACGCGTCCCGGATGTTGGCCGGGTCCTTGCTCATGCCGATGTTGCCGCAGCTCAGCGGCGTGATACCGGCGTCGGCGAAGCGTTTCGCGATGGCCTTGCGCTCCTCCGCGCTCGTCTTGCGCGGCAGGTGGCTGTCCTTGATCGAGCAGTAGCGCAGGCCGACCCGCTGTATCGCCTTGATCGCGGCGTCGGTCGGCAGGGTCCGCAGGCTGTACGTGGCGACTCCGACCTTCAGCCCGCGCCAGGCGGAATCGTCCTCGCGCCGCCCGGCCAACACTCCGGCAAGTCCTGTCATCTTCCGTCTCCTCACGCGGGTCCTCGGGGGAAACCCGCCTTCCGCCATTCCGTTCGACGTCGCCCCGGGTTTTTCATGCGCGCCTGCCGCGGTTCGTGCAGGGGCAGACCGGTTCCGCGCGGAATTTACCTTTCGTATACTACGCTTTCGGAGGAATGATTTTATGAGCAGCGAAGGTCACGAATCGTCCGGATTGACGCGGCGCGAGATGCTCCGCCACACGGGGGGCGCGGCGGCGGGCGTGGGCCTGCTGGCGGCGGGCCTCCTCCCGCGCCCCGCGTCGGGCGCGGGCCTTGGCAGCGCGGCGCACGAATACGGCGTGACGCCCGCGGCGGAGACCGCGATACAGGACGCGGCAGCTACCAGCGCCAACGAGAAAGTCGTGATCGCGCTGATCGGCGCGGGCGGGCAGGGCCGCTCGAACATGCGTGGCCTGATGAACAAGCCGGGCGTCGAGGTCGCGGCCGTGTGCGACCCGGACAAGACCCACATGGCGCAGGCCGCGAAGATGGTCCAGGACAAGTTCGGCAAGCGCCCGGACGAGATCGAGGACTTCCGGCGCGTGCTGGAGCGCAAGGACATCGACGCCGTGATCGTGGCGACGCCGGACCACTGGCACGCGCTGCCGACGATCTACGCCTGCCAGGCGGGCAAGGACGTCCACTGCGAAAAGCCCATCTCCCACAACATCATGGAGGGGCGCGCGATGGTGAACGCCGCCCAGAGGAACAAGCGGGTGGTCCAGGTCAACACCTGGCAGCGCTCGGGCCAGCACTTCATCGACGCCATCAACTACGTGCGCTCGGGCAAACTTGGCAAGATCAACGTCTGCCGCGCCTGGAAAGTCCAGGACCCGAAGGCGGCCACGATGGGCAACCAGACCACGAAGCCGGTTCCCCCCGAACTGAACTACGACCTCTGGGTCGGCCCCGCCGCGTGGGAGCCCTACCAGGAGAACCGGTGCCACTACAACTTCCGCTGGTACTTCAACTACGCGGGCGGGATGACCGGCGACTGGGGCGTGCACATGATCGACGTCGTCCTGCTCGGCATGAGCAAGGACAATAACCTGGTGATGCCGACGCGGGTGGCCTCCTACGGCGGCAAGCTCTACACGGGAGCGGACGACGACCGGACGGCGCCGGACACGCAGATCGCGATCTACGAGTTCCCGGGGTGGATGATGCAGTGGGAGGTCCACGTCGGCGGGCAGGGCCTGGACGGCGGGCGAGACCACGGGGCGCTGTTCATCGGCTCGGAGGGCCGCCTCCTCGTGGACCGGAGCGGGTGGACGCTCTTCGACCCGAAGGGCCAGCCCGTGGAGAAGCCGAAGACGGAGGTCCCGCGCGTCGGCGACCACAACGACGACTTCCTGACCTGCATGAAGACGCGCTCGCAGCCGCGCTCCGACATCGCCTCCATGCACCAGACGACCACGGTCTGCCACCTGGCGAACCTGGCGTACCAGCAGGGCGGCGCGATCACGTGGGACCCGGCCCGCGAGGTCGTCACCAACGACAAGAAGGCGATGAACCACCTCTCCTACCAGCGCCCGTATCGCAAGCCCTGGTCCCTGCCGAAGGGGTAAGGAGACGGCGAGACGCAGCGAACCCGGGCCGGGGCGACATGAAGATGTCACCCCGGCCCGTCATTTCGTCAGCCAGGCGGCGATCTCGTCCGGCGCGAGGCGGGCGGGTTCGACGCGGGGCGGGGGCGCGCTCCGGTACGCGCGGTAGCCGGAGGTGACGGCGTCCGCGTCGGCTCGGGGCAGGCCGGACGCCGCGTTGTGCAGGCAGAGCGGGTTCGGCGCGGCGAGGAGCGCGGCGGTCCGCAGGCCGCCCGCAGCCCGCAGGCACGGGGCGTAGAGCCGAGCCAGGTAGGCCCGGTCGTCGTCCCACGGGAAGCGGTCGAGGTCGGCGACCGTACCGCCGGGGGCGAGGTCGGCCGGGGCGACGCCGCGGGCGAGCAGCGCCCACGGCCCCGCCGCGCCGACGCCGACCAGTTCCACGCGGCGGCTCCCGGCGCGGCCCAGGGCGGCGAGGGCGTCTACGATCTCCTGCACCCGGTCGCCGAGCGGCGCGCGGTTGTAGGTGGTGAAGTAATCCTTCCAGAGGGCCTCGGGGGACGCGTCGATCGGCGGCAGGGCGAGCACACGCACGCCGCCGCCGTACTCCAGGCTCTCCAGCGTCGCGCGCAGGCGCGCGGCGTCGCCCGCGGCCCGTTCGTCGCCGCGGACGTGGACGACGAGCGCCCCGCGCGGCTCATTTCGCCTCGCCCCTGACCCGCCGCCCGCGGCGTCCGCGGAGACGCCGAGGGCGAGGCGCAAGGCGGGTAGCGCCGTTTCGCGGAACCGCTTCATGGAACGGGCGTCGCCGCGGGGCAGCAGGTCCGAAAGCCGCCTTTCCCGCTCGGAGCGCAGCGCGCGGAGCAGACCGGCGTCGTCCAGGTC
This sequence comes from Armatimonadaceae bacterium, assembly GCA_035539875.1. Classification (GTDB taxonomy): domain Bacteria; phylum Armatimonadota; class Armatimonadia; order Armatimonadales; family Armatimonadaceae; genus CALEKU01. The sequence continues at coordinate 811 of DATLHN010000655.1, read as the reverse complement.
GTCGGCGGGACGCGGGTGAGCGTCGTTCCAGACGCGCATAACCGCGACGTCGAGATCGGCGGGCAGTTCTATCTCCCCCGCCTCGTCGCCCTTGCCGTCGCCGAGCCAGCGCCGGAGCCAGGCGTACATCGCGGCCCGGCTCTCCCGGTTGTAGTTGTGCCCGTAGTGGAACTGGCGCACCGCCGTCCGCTCCCCCTCGCGGTAGAGGTCGTAGACGCGCTTCACGGCGGGGCCTTCGACGGCCGGGGTGTCCTTCGACCAGTCGCCGGTCGCGCTCACGAGGAGCTGCGGGCGCGGCGCGGTCAGCGCGGCGATCTCGACGTTGTCCGTGCCGACGCGCAGCGCGGGGCCGTTCTCGCACAGGCACCCGCCCTGCATGTGCGCGGAGACCATGTTCACGGGCACGGAGGCGCGCACGCGCTCGTCCACCGCGGCCAGGAGGAACGTCTGCGACGCGCCCCCGCTCGCCCCCGTCGCGCCGATGCGCCCGCGGTCCACGTACGGCAGGCTTTCCAGGTAGTCCACGGCGCGCAGGCTGTTCCAGAGCTGGAGGCCGAGCAGGCTGATCCCCCAGAGCCACGCCTCCGGCGTCCCAGCGAAGCGGTGGGAGACGCGGTCGGTGTCGTTGTAGCCGACGGCGTCGTAGGCGAAGACGACGAAGCCGCGCCGGGCGAGGCTGACCGCCAGGGCGACCAAGTCGGCGCGGCCCGCCGCCGGGGGCGCGGGCGGCGGCGGGCCGGGCGGGACGTCCTCCTCGCGGTGGAGACGCCCCTTCGCCCAGTGGCCGTGCGGGTTGACGACGGCGGGGAAC
>DATLHN010000654.1:0-2886 GCA_035539875.1 Armatimonadaceae bacterium | reverse complement strand
ACAGGGCCGCGGCGGCGACCGCGGCGACCACCGGCAGCCGCGGCGGGGGGGGCTGGCAGAGGTGGCAGCAGAAGGCCGCGCCGTACCTGTTCCTGTCGCCGTTCCTGATCCTGTTCTGCGTCTTCAGCATCTACCCCATCGTCAAGAGCGTGTCGCTCTCGCTCTATGCCACCAGCGGGCCGAAGGACATGGTGCCGGTGGGCCTGGGCAACTACGCCTACCTGGTCGGCGACCCGGACTTCCACAAGGCGGTCTGGAACACCGGCGTGTTCGCCTTCTGGTCGATCTTCCTCCAACTCCCGCTCGCGCTGGGGCTGGCGATCCTGCTGACGCAGAAGTGGGTGGTCGGCCGTAACGTCTTCCGGTGGGCGATCTTCTCGCCGAACCTGATGGGGCAGGTCTTCGTCGGCGTCCTCTTCGCGCGCATCTTCATGCCGCAGTACGGCATCCTCAACCGCTTCCTGGAGTGGGCGACGAGCGGGCGCATCCCGGCGGACACGAAGTGGCTCAACAACCCCGACCTCGTCATGCCGGCGCTGGTCATCACCAGCCTCTGGCTCTACGTCGGGTTCAACATGATCTACTTCCTGGCCGCCCTCCAGGCGGTGGACACCGAACTGTACGAGGCGGCGCGGGTGGACGGGGCGAACCCGTGGCAGCAGTTCCTGCACGTCACCGTGCCGGGCATCAAGCCGGTGATGGTCTTCGTCCTCGTGACGGCGACCATCGGCTCGTTCCAGCTGTTCGAACTGCCGTTCACGCTGCTGGGCGGCGGCGGGCCGGACAACCGGGGCCTGACCATCGTCATGTACCTGTACCAGAACGGGTTCAGCGCGGGCGACCTCGGCTTCGCGTCGGCGGTCGGGTGGACACTCGCGCTGGGCATCCTGGCGATCAGCCTGGTGCAGATGCGTCTCACGGGCGGCTTCAAGGCGGCGGGGGAGTAACGAGCGATGGGATTCCGATTCCTCGGCCTGACCGGCAGGGCGGCCACCTACCTCGCGCTGGCGCTGACCACGGCGATCGCGCTGGTCCCGGTCCTCTGGCTGGTCGCGGCGACTACCAAGCCGAACGACGAGATGTTCACCTACGTCTTCTTCTCGCCGCGGCCGACCGCCCAGAACTTCGCGCAGCTTTTCAGCGAGGTGCCGTTCCTGCGCTACCTGATGAACAGCGTGTTCATCGCGTGCGGCGCGGTCATTCTCCAGTTGTTCTTCTCGTCGCTCGGGGGCTTCGCGCTGGCGAAGTACAACTTCAAGGGGAAGAAGGCGATCCTGGTCCTGATGATCGCCACGATGCTGATCCCGGGGCAGGTGACGCTCGCCCCCGGCTACGAGCTTCTGTACCGGCTCGGCATGGTGGACACGTACGCGGGCCTGCTGATCCCGGGCGCGGTGAGCGTCTTCGGGATGTTCCTGTTCCGGCAGAGCATCCAGCAGGTGCCGGACGAGCTGATGCACGCCGCGCGCATCGACGGCTGCTCGGAGTTCGGCATCTACTGGAGCGTCGTCATGCCGGTGTCGCGCCCGATGATCGGGGCGTTCTGCCTGATGACGTTCATGGGCACCTGGAACGCGTTCCTGTGGCCGCAGATCCTGCTGCACAGCAGCGAGCGGTTCACGCTGCCGATCGCGCTCAACCAGATGATCGGCCTGTACGTCAACGACTACGGGATGCTGATGGCGGGGACGCTGCTCTCGATCCTGCCGGTGGTCGTGCTCTTCTTCGCGCTCCAGAAGGAGTTCGTCGCGGGGCTGACGTCGGGCGCGGTAAAGGGATAAAATGGGGGCATGCCCAACTTCCTCGCCGTCGGGGCGGTCAACGGCTTTCTGGCGGTCGCGCTCGGCGCGTTCGGCGCGCACGGCCTGAAGAACGCCCCGGGGATGGACGCGTACCGGCTCGGCGTCTTCGAGACCGGCGCGCACTACCACCTCGCGCACGCCCTCGCGCTCGTCGCCCTCGCCGTCGCGATGGACCGGCTGCCGGAAAGCGCCCGCCCGCTCGGCCGCGCCGCTGGCTGGTGCTTCGCGGTCGGCATCGTGATCTTCGCCGGGAGCCTCTACGCCCTCGCCCTGACGGGCGTCCGCGCGCTCGGCGCGATCACCCCGCTCGGGGGCGTCGGCTTCCTGCTCGGATGGGCGCTCCTCGCCGCCGCCGCGCTGCGCAAGTCAGTCCCCGCCGACTCTGCGTAACCCTTTCCAGACGAGCACGATCACCGTCGAGAGCAGCAGCACGCCCTTGACTTCGAGCGGCAGGCCCGAGGCGAAGGCCAGGGCGATCGTGACGACGGCGAGCATGGCCAGCGACTCGGCGGTCTCACGCAGGATCGCGGCGCGGTGGTCGCCGCGGCGGAGCGTGTCGAAGTAGGAGTCCACCGGGAGGCTGTCGCCGCAGGTCGTGCACTTGCGGTCGCGCGGGCCGTTCAGGTTGCCGCAGCGTCGGCACACCTGCTGGCGCGACGCGACCGTCATGCCCTCCGCAACCGGGTCGTGGGTCAGCTCGAACCGGGCGAGACGGAGCTTACCCTCCAGCCCCGATCCGGCGACCTGTCCGAGGCCGCCGCCGTTCTGCGCGCCGGCAAGGCGCAGGGCGGCCTCGTAGGCGGCGATCGCGCCTTCGATATCGCCCGCCTCCCGGAGCGCGTCCCCGTACCCCTCCCGCGCGGATGCGGAATCAGGCAGGCGCTCGGCGACGGCGCGCCGCTCGTCCGCCTTCGCCCGCCGCCGCGCCTGCTCCTTGCGGTCGGTGTGCTCCCCGCCGTTTCTCAGAGCGCTCAGCACGGCCCAGACCGCGACGATCCCCAGTACGACCCAGCTCATGCAGAGAAGAACGCGGGCGAGGGGCGGTTCGTTACGGGCGGGCTCGAATGTGGAGGAGATGGGGGGG
>DATLHN010000653.1:0-3303 GCA_035539875.1 Armatimonadaceae bacterium | reverse complement strand
CGCTGGTGGTACGTCGGGACCTCGGCGTACTGGTTCGCGGTCAGCCTGAAGTGGTTCATCGTCTTCCTGCTCCAGCCCTATCAGATCGCCGAGATCGTCCCCGGCGGGGAGAAGAACAGCGCGTGGGGGACGGTCGTTTCGCTCGGCGCGGCGGAGGCCATGATCGGCCCCGCCCTGTTCGGCTACCTGAGCGACCGGTTCGGCGGGAGGTTCGGGCGGCGGCGTCCCTTCATCGCGATCGGCGCGGCGCTCACGTCGCTGGCGCTGCTTTCCCTCGCGGGCGCGAAGACCCTGCCGATGATGGTCTTCGCCTACCTGTTCCTCCAGATATCCGACGACGTCGCGACCGGGCCGTACGCGTCCGTGGTCGCCGACTACGTCCCCGAGCGTTTCCGGGGCCGGGCGAGCGGCGTCATCAACATGGTCCAGCTCCTGGCGCAGATCGGGGCCGTTGCGCTGGCGCTGCCGCTCCAGAACGTGCCGCTCATCTACACCGTCATCGCGGTCCTCAACATCGTCTTCGCGCTGGTGACCCTGACCGTCTTTCGCGAGCCGCCCGCCGCCGCCGCCGGGCGCGCCCCTGCGGCGGGGCCGGACGCCCGCAAAGCCGGCGCGGCCGAACCCCTGGAGCAGCGGGCGCGGCGGGCGCTCGCGGGCTGGATCGCGCCGTTCCGCCACGCGGACTTCCGCTGGGCGTGGATCACCCGGTTCCTGGGCGCGTTCGGCTTCTACCTGATGCTGGTCTACGTCAGCAACTACCTGGCCGACCGCGTACCCGACATCTCGCTCTTCGGCCTGAGCCTGGGGGGCGAGCGCAGGGACGCGATCAAGAACGGCGCGCTGGTCGCCGCGCTGACCATCGCCCTCTCGGGTGCGATCACGGCGATGCAGGCGGGCCGCCTCACCGACCGGGTGGGCCGCAAGCGGGTCATCGTCGGCGCGGGCTGGCTGATGTTCGCGACCCTGGTCCCGTTCGCGTTCATCCCGAACTACTCCGCCATCATCCTGCTCGCCATCGGGTTCGGCGTCGGCTACGGGGCGTACCTGTCGGCCACCTGGGCGCTCGCCTCGGATGTCCTCCCGAACAAGGACGACGCGGCGAAGGACATGGGCATCTGGCAGGCGAGCGTCTCCTCGCCGCAGATCGTCGCGGGCCTGGTCGGCATCCTCGTGGACGCGGGCAACCGGCAGCGCGCGGGCCTCGGCTACACCCTCTCGTTCCTCATCTCCGCCTTCGCCTTCCTCATCGGCTGCCTGCTGGTCCGGCGCATCAAGGGCTCCACGTAGGCCCCTGACGGCGAGTCGGGGCCGGGGGCGAGCAGGAAATCAGGTCCGCGCCTGCTAACTACACTGCATCACACGCCGCATCCCGCCGGACCGCTTCCCGTCTCCAACGTTAAGGATCGCCCGCCATGTCGCAGAACTTCGGCAGCCCGTTCAACCAGTTTCCCGGCGCCCCTCCGCAGGGGGGCGGGGACGCGCGCCTCGCCCCGCAGGGACCCGCCGTCCAGATGGTCAACGCCATGATCAGCGAGGCCGTGCGCCTCGGAGCCTCGGACATTCACGTCGAACCGCGCAAGGACCGCCTCGAGATCCGCCTGCGCGTGGACGGCGTCCTCCAGACCTGGCGCGAGCTGCAGAAGGACATGCAGGACACCGTCGTCGCGCGCATCAAGGTCATGTCCGAGCTGGACATCAACGAGAAGCGCATGCCTCAGGACGGGCGCATCACGGTCAGCTTCCCGGGCAAGTCGCTCGACATGCGCATCTCGTCGCTGCCGGTGCTCTACGGCGAGAAGCTCGTCCTTCGCCTGCTGGACCGGGGCATGTCGGTCCGCCCGCTCGAAGCCCTGGACTTCTCGCCGCACAACAAGGCGGCCTTCGAGGAGCTGATCCACCAGCCGCTCGGCCTCCTGTTGGTCACCGGCCCGACCGGCTCGGGCAAGACGACCACGCTCTACTCGGCGCTGAACGTCCTGCGCAGTAAGACGACCAACATCGTCACCTGCGAGGACCCGGTCGAGTATGACATGGAGGGGATCAACCAGAGCCAGGTCTTCGAGCGGATCGGGCTGACGTTCGCGCGCCAGCTTCGGGCCATCCTGCGCCAGGACCCCGACATCATCCTCGTCGGCGAGATCCGCGACGCCGAGACGGCCGAGATCGCGTTCCGCGCGGCCATGACCGGGCACCTCGTCCTCTCGACCCTGCACTCCAACGACGCGCCGACGTCGGTCACGCGCCTGATCGACATGGGCGTGCCGCCGTTCCTGATCTCGTCGGGGCTTATCGGCATGGTCGCCCAGCGCCTGGTGCGCCGCCTCTGCCCGGCCTGCCGCCGCCAGGCCCCGCCGACCCCGCGCCAGGCCGCGCTGCTCTCGATCAGCACGTCCGACCCGATCTGGCACCCGGTCGGCTGCCAGAAGTGCGAGGGCACGGGCTACCGGGGGCGAATCGGCGTCCACGAGGTGGTCTCCGTGGACGAGCACTTCCAGCGGCTCGTCATGGACCGCGCGCCCGGCTCGGACCTGCGCCGCGCCGCGCAGCAGACCGGCATGGTGCCGATCCGCGAGGACGCGCTGCTGAAAATTCGCGGCGGCCTGACCAGCGCCGAGGACGTCATCCGCCAGGTCTACGTTCGCGTGGACGACTACGACGTGGACGCCGCCGTGCCGAAGCCGGACGCGGAGGCCGAAGCCGCAGCGGCGCTCGCCGAGGGCGCGTCCGCCCCCGCCGCCCTCCCGCAGCCGTAATCGTGACCGTTCGATTCAAGGTCGGAGATAGGGTACGGGTGGTGGCGACCTGGGACTGGGTCGGTAATCCGGTCGGGACCATCACCTCCGGGCCAGAGGCGCAGCAGACCCTGCAAGGGATCAAGGCCCAGTACTTCATCCGGTTCGAGCCTCCTGCTTATGATAGGCAAGGGGAAGGACCGTTTCGGGTCGGCCCCGCCTTTGACAGCGAACTGGAACTCGCAGACGCGACCGGCACGCCCTCGTAAATCTCCCTTCGCCATGCCGTAGCGGGACGCTCTCGACCTTCGGCTTCGCGGGGGCGCACGGCTACCAGACCGACGCGGACACCGGCTGGCAGCGCCTGGGGCACCGCTTCTACCTGCCGGGCCTCGGAAGGTTCCTCTCCCGGGACCCGATCCGCGACGGCTACAACTGGTACGCGTATTGCGAAAACGACCCGGTCAATAAGGTGGACCCGAGCGGGCTGGACGAAGAAGACACCCGGATCATGGGCGTATCCATCGCCATCGGCACCCTCCTCGGAGGCATCGAAGGGGCGATCCTGGGG
>DATLHN010000652.1:0-4268 GCA_035539875.1 Armatimonadaceae bacterium | reverse complement strand
ACACCGCGGTCGGGCGGTCGCCGGGCGAGCGGAACAGCGGCTCCAGGTACAGCCGCATCATGTCTATGCCGTGCCGATCGTCGGGACGCAGCAGAAACGGGTGCGTGACCTGCCAGTCATCGTGCCACGTACCGCCACGCTCTTCCCACACCGCGCGCAGCCCGGCGACGCGGACCCGGTCCACCGGCAGGGGTGGCGCGCCGGGCTGCGCGCGGTGTGGGAGGAGCGTGGCGGTACGTGGCATGAGGACTGGCAGGTCACGCACCCGTTTCTGCTGCGCCCCGACGATCGGCACGGCATAGACATGATGCGGCTGTACCTGGAGCCGCTGTTCCGCTCGCCCGGCGACCGCCCGACCGCGGTGTTCGCCGCCCACGACGAGATGGCGATCGTCGCCATCCGCGCCCTGGAGGAGATGGGCCTGTCCGTCCCCCGCGACGTCTCCGTGGTCGGCTTCAACGACTCCGGGACGCTCGCCGCCTTCTTCCGCCCCGCGCTGACCACGGTGCGGACGCCGAGCGCCGCGCTCGCCACGCTCGCCGTCCACCAACTGGCCGACCTGATGCGCCGCCCGGAAGACCGGCCGCGCTCGATCCGCCTCCCGCCGGAGATCATCGTCCGGGAGTCAACCGGACCCGCCGCCAGCGCCGCTGCTCCGTCGACACGGCGTTGACGCGGCATGGCGCGGGGACGTACAATCGGCCATTCCATCACCGATCGAGGGGGATTTTCTGATGAGTAACACTCCTGGCGTCTCCGCCGCCGCGACGCCGAGCGCCTCGCGACTCACGCCGGAGCAGGTGGCGCAGTACCACAAGGACGGCTATATCCAGTACCACCAGCCCGTCTTCACGCCGGACAAGTTCGCGCGCCTCAAGGCGGTCTTCGAGGAGGATCTGGCGAAGTACGGCGAGGACGGCCTGGACAGCATCCACATGCGCGACGAGCGCCTGCTGGAGTTTCTGCTGGACGACGAGGTGCTGGACCTCGTGGAACCGGTGGTCGGGCCGGACATCGGCCTCTGGGCCAGCCACTTCATCTGCAAGCCGCCGCACACCGGCAAGGCGACGCCCTGGCACGAGGACTCGTCCTACTGGAACGGGCGCGTCTCGACCATGGCGGGCATCTGCACCGTCTGGCTCGCGATCGACGAGGCGACGCCGGAGAACGGCAGCATGGCCGTCCTCCCCGGCACGCACGCGAACGGCTTCTCCGAGTACGTGCCCGTGGACAAGGACAAGAACATCTTCGGCTCCGAGATCAAGCCCGAACTGATCGACGAGAGCAAGGCCGTGTACTTCTCGCTCAAGCCGAACCAGTGCAGCCTGCACGAGGGGCGCATCATCCACGGCGCGAAGGCGAACACGTCCGGGAAGCGGCGGGCGGGCTACACCATGCGCTACTTCCCGACTACGAGCCTGGTCTACGCGGACAGCCCGCGCAACGCGGGCCACCGGATCTGGCTGGCGCGCGGCAGGGACGTGGCGGGGAACCGGTTCGAGAACGCCTGACGCCGCCCGCGTTGACAGGCTTTCCCCGGGCCGGTACGATGGGGTCGCGGCACAGCGGCGTGCCACGACCGCAGCGGAACCCGAGAAACGATTCCCGAGGAGAACCGAAGTCATGGCAGCAAAGGTGTTGGTGAGCGACCCCGTGGCCGCGGAAGGCGTCGCGATCCTGAGGCGGGCGGGCCTGGAGGTGGACGTCCGCACGGGGCTGACGAAGGACGAGCTGATCGAGATCATCGGCGACTACGATGCGCTGGCGGTCCGCTCCGAGACGAAGGTCACGGCGGACGTGCTGGAGGCGGCGAAGCGGCTGAAGATCATCGGGCGCGCGGGCGTCGGGGTCGACAACATCGACGTCGAGCGGGCCACGCAGAAGGGCGTCATCGTCGTCAACTCCCCCGAGGGCAACACCATCGCCGCCGCGGAACTGACCGTGGCGCTGCTCCTCTCCCTTTCGCGCAGCATCCCGCAGGCCAACGCCAGCATGAAGGCGGGCAAGTGGGACCGCAAGAAGTACGTCGGCGTCGAGGTCTATGGCAAGACCGCGGGCGTCATCGGGCTGGGCAAGATCGGCCGCGAGGTCGCCAAGCGCCTGCTCGGGATGGAGATGAACGTCCTCGCCTACGACCCCTTCCTCTCGAAGGAGCAGGCGGACGCCCTCGGCGTGCGCCTGGTGGACCTGGAGGGCATCTACCGCCACAGCGACTACATCACGGTCCACGTCCCCAAGACCAAGGAGACGGCGGGCATGGTCGGCGCGGAGCAGATCGCCCAGATGAAGGACGGCGTCCGCCTGATCAACGTCGCGCGCGGCGGCATCTTCCAGGAGGCGGCGGTCCTCGAAGGGCTCCAGAGCGGCAAGATCGCGGGCGCGGCCATCGACGTCTGGGAGGAGGAGCCTACCCCGGCGGACAACCCGCTCGCGCTGCTGCCGCAGGTCGTTGCCACCCCGCACCTCGGGGCCAGCACCGAGGAGGCGCAGGTCGGCGTCGCCGTGGACATCGCCGAGCAGATCGTCGAGGTCATGCAGAACCGCCCGGCCCGCGCCGCGGTCAACATGCCCTCGCTCGCGCCCGACGTCCTCGCGAAGACCCAGCCGTTCCTGACCCTCGCGGAGAAGATCGGCTCGCTCCAGTCGCAGCTCTCCACCAGCGGCGTCACCTCGGTCGAGATCCACTACCAGGGCGACTTCGCCCCGGGGCAGCAGCTGCACCTGACCCGCGCCGTCATGAAGGGGCTGCTCACGCCCATCCTCGCCGCATCGGTGAACTTCGTCAACGCGCCGACGCTGGCGCAGGAGCGGGGCATCAAGATCACCGAGGCGCGCAGCCAGACCAGCGAGGACTACGACAACCTCATCACGGTACGGGCGGTCGCCAACAGCGGGCGCGAGTGCGTCATCAGCGGCACCATCTTCGGGGCGAAGGAGGCGCGCATCGTCGAGATCGACGGCCTGCGCCTGGACTTCAAGCCGGAGGGCTTCCACCTGGTGACTCGCCACACGGACCGCCCGGGCATCGTCGGCAAGGTCGGCACCCTGCTCGGCGGGCGCGACGTGAACATCGCGGGGATGTACCTCGGCCGCGCGGCGGCGCGCGGCCACGCCGTGATGGCGCTCTCGCTGGACAACCCGGTCCCCGACGAGGTCCTGCGCGAGATCATCGCCCTGGACGGCATGGAAGCCGCCCGCATGGTAGAACTGTAGCCCCGGAGCGGGCGAAACGCGAAGAGGCCGCCGGGCTCCCCATCGGGGAGCCCGGCGGCGATTTTGCTGGCCCGGCCGAGGCACCCACCCTCCCGGGGGTGGGTGCCAAACGCGGGGCCGGGGAAGGTGTTCCCGGTGCCCGGCGCGAAGCCTGAAGCGGAAACACGCCGCGCGCTGCAGCCCGCGGCGCGGGCGACGAGGAGGCCGGGACAATGGCGTTGACGAAGGCGAAGGCCGGACTGATCGGGATCGTCGGGGAAGAGGCGAAGACGGACTGGTGGGGCACGATGGGCCGCGTCGCCGAGATCGGCTACCGGGGCATCGAGGGCGGGGGCGGCCCGCTCCTGAAGGGTGACGTCGCCGAGAACCTGAAGCGGTTCCACGGCCTCGGCCTGCGGGTGCTGACGACCAGCGCGAAGCGCGAGCAGCTCGCCGACGCCGTGGAGGTCGATCGGATTCTGGCGGAAGCGAAGTCGCTCCAGTGCGACCGCGTCACCGTCTGGTGGGGGCCGTGCGACGACCGGGAGGCGCTGCTCCGCGACGCCGAGGTCTACAACGCGGCGGGGGCGCGCCTCGCCTCCGAAGGCGTCCGCCTCTGCTACCACAACCACGAGCACGAGTTCCGCACCGTCCACGACGGCCTCTACGCGCTCGACTTCCTCGCCGCGCACACCGACCCCGCGGCCCTGTTCTTCGAACTCGACGTCGCCTGGATCGCCTTCGGGGGCGAGGACCCCGCGCGCGTCGTGCGCCGCATGGCCGGGCGCGTGCCCGCTATCCACGTCAAGGACCTCTACGGCCTGGGCGAGCGGGGGCAGTTCACGGCGGTCGGCACGGGCGTGGTGCCGGTGCGCGACGCCGTTCGCGCGGCCATAGACGCTGGCATCGAGTGGGTGGTGGTGGAGCAGGACCGGCTGCGGAACCTGACGGGACTGGAGACCGCCACGGTCAGCTACCTGAACCTCAAGGAGGCTGAACTGGTGGAGTGAGGCGCTGCTGCGTCCGCCTTATTGCCGGGGCTTCCTCTCTTTTCTCTTGCCCGCCGCGCCGAATAT
>DATLHN010000651.1:0-3563 GCA_035539875.1 Armatimonadaceae bacterium | reverse complement strand
GTCCACCGCTGGAACACGGACCAGCCGCAGTTCAACTCCGCCAACCCGCCGCCCGGCTCGCCGATCATCCTCTCCGGCTTCCCCTACCGCCTCAGCAGCGTCGCCGTCCCCGAACCCGGTACGGTGGTGCTGGCCGGTCTCGGACTTCCGCTGCTCGTGCTCGCCGCACGTCTGTTCCGTCGCCGCGCCTCGTAGCAGTCAGGGTTTGTCCGGCGTGAGCGGCACGTCCCGGAACTCGACCCAGTCGTACGGCGCGACTTGTATTCGGACTTCTACAATCCGGTTCCGGGCCGTTCGTGGGAAGGAGAGGGGCATGTGGGCGGACACCGGCGGATAGAACCCTCCCTGGCCACTCCCCCACGCACCTTCGGCGGGGTGAATCCGCCCTCCAGTGTCGACGGCCACGATGCGGAAACGCCGCCCGCGAACTGCGGTGGGTAACTCAATCTCCCACCAATAGGAGCCCAGTGCCCCCTTCCGCACGGTGAAGTCGCCCTCGGAGTGCATGCCGCCTAACCCGTTCTCCCTTATCCGGGTCGAGGCCACCGTGTGCCATCGCTGGGAGCCAACCGGAACCCGAATCACAGCCCTTCGCCCTCTAACCGGCGCGGATACGAACGCGGAAAACTTCAAGGCTTCGGGTGGATGGCTCCCGACCGACGGGTAGGAATAGCGGGAGGGGGCGCTAACCCCATTGCCGTCTACAGCCACACTAATGAAATCCTGCTGGCTGAAGGGTGGTACCGGTGCGACGGAGAAGTCCAGGCGTAGCGTCCGCGTATTGCCGCCAAACCGCGACCCGGTCGACGACACGCCACCTTCCGGCACTACTTTTTTGAGCGCAACACTCGTCCCGTCTGGCAAGGTCGCGACCCCGTCCTGCGCTACGAACAGGTTGCCTGCCGCGTCGCCCGGCACGGGCGGCTTGAGCCGAACATTCTTGAACGTGATCCAGCGGTACCGGCTTGCCTGTAGCTCGACCCCTCGGATGAAGCGCGGGTTCGTCTTTGTGAAACCTATATGCACATGACGCCCGCCGTAGCTTGCCGTGCTGTCGGCGGGGATGCGTCTCCCCAGCCAATCGACCAGCACGACCCGGTATGCCAGGTCGCGGGTGCGGGGCAGGGTGACCAGGAGAAGACCGTGGCCCTCGCTATCCGGGCTAATATACGCCCCGTTCTCCAGGCGAATTCTCTGGCCTCGGGACATGTAGCGCAGGGGCAGGTCGACTCCCTGTCGTTTGCCGGGGCGGCCGGGCAGCGGGCGCGTGGCTATGACGAACGGCTCAGCCGCCAGGCCAAGGCTCAGATCGGACGCACGCATGGTGCCCGGTACGTGTGCTGTGCCGACAGCGTTGGCGTACTCGTAGCGCCCGCCGACACGGGCATAGGACCAATTACCGTTCTGTATCTCCGCGCCGGCGGGCATACACCACCGAATGCCGAGGAGCGGCCGTGCCGGATTCGTAATCCGCGCCGAGAAAACGTGGTTCGCAGCCGGGTAGATGCCGGAGTGATGCAGGATGTCTTCGGTCAGATACTCGCTGTGGGGGCGCCAAGACAAAGGGATGCCCCCGTTGCCGGGTGCGGTGATCCGCTCCAGCGTAACCTGCATGCCGTTCGACAGCGACGCGGTACCGCCATACGTTTCTACAGAGTATTGGCCGTATTGGCCGGGAGAGAACCACGGACCCAGGGGCCGTTGTGACAGGTGCAGGGCCGCGAGGGGGAGCAGCAGCGCGGCGGCGACGAGGCCGCCGATGACCGCGCCGCGGCGGGTGACGGCCCGGCGCGGCAGGTGGGTGTCGAGGACGGCGAGCAGGCGGTGCTTCAGCGGGGCGGGCTTCGCCGACGGGCGGGCCATCGCGACGGCGGGCGCGGGTACAAAGGAGTCCCCGGCGCGCAGGGACCTGGCGACTGCGAGCAGGTGGTCGGCGTACTCGGTTCCGGCGAACCCGGCGAGGAGGACGCGGTCGTCGCAGGCGCGCTCGCTTTCGGCGCGCTGGGCGCGGGCGGCGGCCCACACAAGCGGGTGCCACCACCAGAGGGCGCAGGTCAGGCGGGCGAGCGTCTGCGTCAGCGAGTCCCACCGGCTGACGTGCGCCGCCTCGTGCAGGAGCGCGGCGCGCAGGCAGTCGGCGGGCCACGAGTTAGGGGCGTCGGCGGGGAGCAGCAGGACCGGGCGCAGGGTTCCCCAGGTCATCGGCGGGGTGCCGGAAACTCCCGTCCGCACGGCGACCGGACGGCGGACCCCGAGCGCCCGCGCCGCCTCTTCGGCCTCGCGCCGGACCGACTCCGATGTTTCGGCGGAGGCGCGGGTCAGGGCGCGCAGGCGGATCGCGCCCGCTACTTCGCGCGCGAGCAGGGCGAGCACACCAGCGGCATAGACGAGGAGCAGCAGGAGCGCGAATGCGGGCCGGGACGGTTCCGCAGCCGGGACCGTGGCGGCCGGTACAGGTGCTTGGGAAAGCGGTGCTGCTTCCTTTGGAGCGGGCGTCGCAGGCACTGCAGTGGCGAGGGGCGCGGGATCGGCAAGGAGGGCGGCTGGCACGGCGGTTTCGGCGGCAGGTAGTGCGGGCATCTCGCCGGATAAGGGCTCTGCGGCGACGCTCGTGCCGGGGAGCAGGGCGAGGTTCCACGCTGGGGCCAGCGCGGAGGCGAGCGGCAGGAGCAGCAGCGCGGCGAGCGTACACGTCAGCAGCAGATGCCGAACGGACGATGAGGCGCGGCGGCGCGTCAGCAGCAACCCGACCCCGGCGAGGGCGAGCAGGAGCGTGCCGCGGACCGCTACCGGGACGGCCCACGCGAGGGCGGCGGACGCCGCCGGGTCAGTTATCGGAGGAAGAGGGGGCATCGCCGTGTGTCTCCTCGCGCCGCCGCTGCGCGATCATTTCCGCCAGTTCGTCCAGTTCCTCGTTACTCAGGCCTGTCTCGTCGTCGCTCAGCAACGTCTGGACCGCACTGCCCAGGCTGCCGCCGAAGAAAGTGCCGAGCACGCCGCGCAGGGCGCTGCGGGCAGCCTCCTGCCGCGGCTGCGTGGGCAGGTAGATGTAGCGCCGACCGTCCTCCTCGTGCCGGACGTGCCCCTTCTCCTCCAGGATGGCGAGATGGGCGCGCACCGCCGAATAGGAGGGCGGGGCGGGAAGCGCAACGTGAACCTCGGCGGCGGTCGCCCGCCCCGCCCGGTACAGCGCGTCCATGATTTCCCGCTCCCGACGACTCAGACCGCTGCCGATGCTGCGCGGCATGGAAACCCCCGCAAGTGCTAATCTATTAGCAGTAATGTGCTAATAGATTAGCACCAGTGATAGCGTCACGGCAAGGGGGTATCACGTTTTTCGTTATTTTTTGTGATCCGGGAACCGCGCACCACTGGCGCGCCGTTAAAGGACATGGTTATACTTTAGGTGCCTTAAACTTTAAGCCCCCTTAATCTTCTCGTGTAAAGGATAAAACACGCGCATGAAGCGCTGGCTCTTCGTGCTCCTCTCGGTGGTGGTGCTGGGCTCGCTGATCGCGTGGCGGCTGTCGCAGAAGCGCGCCGAGGCCGCCGCCGAGGAGAAG
>DATLHN010000650.1:0-3939 GCA_035539875.1 Armatimonadaceae bacterium | reverse complement strand
CTTCCCGAGGTCGCCGTCGAGGCGGAATCCACCCTCACCGACCTCCGCTCCATCGACGCGCGGCTGTCCTCGGACGCGCTGGCGGACGTGGTGCGCTCCGAGCTTCCGACCCTGTCCCGGGAGATCGACGCCCGGATGGACGAAAGCGCGCGCACCGCCGCCGCGGCCCCGTCGCTCGAAACGCTGCGGACGCTCCGGGCCGGATGGGAGCGCGTCGCCGACACGCTGGCGGGGTGGCAGGAGAGCCTCGCGCGACGCGCCACGGCGACCGAGGCGGACCTCGCGGCCCTGACCGCGGACGCGGAGGTGTGGCAGGCGACCGCCGCGGCGGCGCAGACCCCGGGCGGGTCGGCCCCCGCCGAGGTGCGGCGGCGGATCGAGTCGGTCCGGGACGCGGTGCGCGCGACGCGCTCGCGCGCCGAGGCGCGGCGGGCCGAGCTTCTGGAACTGCAGACGAGCGTCGCCGAGCAGGCCGCCCGGGTCACCGAGGCGCGCGAGGCGCTCGGCCGCGCGCAGGGCGAGGCGGTCAACCAGCTCCTCGTCCGCAGCAGCCCGCCGATCTGGGACCGTGCGGCGTTCGCCGAAAGCGTGGGCGGCGGCGGCGGGACGCTGGCGCAGCAGGGCCAGGAGACGCTTTCCGCCCAGGCGACGGCGCTGGACGCCTACGCGGCGCGCCGGGCGGCGACCTTCCTGCTGCACCTGGCGATCGTCGGGGCGCTAGTCCTGCTGATGTACCGCGCGCGCGAGCGCGTCCGGGCGCTGGTGGAGGAGGACCCGGGCCTGTCGCGCGCGTCCCAGGTCTTCGCGACCCCGGTCGCGACGGCGCTGCTGCTCGGGCTGCTCGCGAGCGGCTGGCTCTACCCGCAGGCGCCGCGCCTCTTCTGGGCCGTCGTCGGGGCCGCCGCCCTGGTCCCGACCGTGATCGTGCTGCGCCGCCTGATCGAGCCGCGCCTGGCCCCGATCCTCTACGCCCTGATCGTCTTCTACCTCCTCGACCAGGTGCGCTCCGTCACGGCGTCGATACCGCTGGCGTCGCGCCTCCTGTTCCTCGGGCAGATGCTGGGCGGCATCGGGTTTCTCCTCTGGCTGTTGGGCGCGGTCCGGCGGACGAAGCTCAGGGCGGAGCGGGCACGCTTTTGGAAGGTAGTGGCGGTCGGCGCGAAGGCGGCGCTCGCCGCGTTCGTCTTCGCGCTCGCCGCCAGCGCGCTGGGGTTTGTCCCGCTGGCGGCGGTGGTCGCCGAGGCGGTGCTGGGGAGCGCGTACTTCGCGGTCATCCTTCTCGCGCTGCTGCGGATACTGGACGGCCTCACGCTGATCGTCCTGCGCCTGCCGTTCGCGGCCCGGTTCGCGTTCGTCCGTCGCCACCGGTCCGCCATCCGCCGCGGCATCCGCAACGTCTTCCGCCTCGGCGCGGCGGCCCTCTGGGTTCTCTCCGCCCTGGAACTCGCGGCCGTGCGCGCGCCGCTGCTGGAGCGCGTGCGCGCCTTCCTGGCTTTCGAGCTATCGGTGGGCACGCTGACGGTCACCCCGGGAAACGTTATCGCGTTCGCCGTGACGGTGTGGGCGGCGTTCTTCGCCTCGCGCGTCGTGCGGTTCCTTCTGGAGGAGGACGTCTACCCGCGCTTCGACCTCGCGCGCGGCCTGCCGTACGCGATCTCGACCATGCTGCACTACGTCATCCTGCTGCTCGGCTTCTTCGTCTCGATGGCCGCGCTCGGGATCGACATGACCAAGTTCACGATCCTGGCGGGGGCGTTCGGCGTCGGCCTCGGCTTCGGCATGCAGAACATCGTCAACAACTTCGTCTCGGGGCTGATCCTGCTTTTCGAGCGCCCAATCAAGATCGGGGACGTGATCCAGATCGAGGACACTTCCGGGGTGGTGGAGCACATCGGCATCCGGGCCAGCGTCGTGCGCACCGCCAGCGGGTCCGAGCTGATCGTCCCTAACGGCAAGTTCATCTCCGACCGCGTGACGAACTGGACCTTCACGAACAACCGCCGCGTTATCACCGTCCCGGTCGGCGTCGCCGCCGAATCCGCCGACCCGGAGCGCGTCCTCGCCCTACTCGCCGACGTCGCCGCGACCCTGCCGGACGTGGTGGACGATCCCGCGCCCCGCGCCGTGCTGACCGCGTTCGACGGCAAGACGCTCAAGTTCGACCTGCACGCAACCACGACCCGCGTCGAGGACTGGGAACAGGTCCGCAGCGACCTCGCCCTCGCACTGCGCGCCGCGCTCGCCCGCGAGGAGATCGCCCTGGCCTGACGACGTCAGACCACGCGCCGGGAGCCGCCGCCCGAGAAGAAGTTCCACGCGAACAGGACGAGCCCGACGACGAGGGCCAGGTGGATGAGCGGGCTGATGACGAACTTGAAGAGGAACCCGACGACCCAAACCAGCAGCAGCGCCGCCCCGATCACGTACAGCAGTTTCATTGTCGATTGTCTCCTTCCGGCCGCCCGCGCGTACGCGTTACGTGGCACGCGCGGGCTGTTCTCTTAATGGCGATTTACCCGCCGGTCCGGAAGGGCAACCGTCCCCAAACGCGGGACCCGTCTCAGTGGTCGTCCACGTCACCCCAGACGGTCTGAATGTAATCGACCTGGCGGGCGTGACCGCCCATGTGCAGCGCCGAGATCGTCATCCATACCGGGAACGGAAGCGGTCCGAACGGGCTGTCGGGCGTGGTCGCCACCATCTCCGGTGTCACCCGGTCGAGCGCGGCGATCACCCGCGCGGTGCCGTCCTCCACCAGCCTGACGGCCTCCTCGCGCGAGGCGACGTCCCGCCCGGCGGCGCGGATCTGCGCCGCGGCCTCGGCGGGGTCGGCCGGGAGCGGCAGCGGTTCGCCGCGCAGCAGTCCGGAGAAGGCGCTGTTGGCGAGGCCGCAGTGGGCGACGATCTGGATCGCCGAGCGCGCGGTCGGCGACGGCGACCAGGTCAGCTTGTCGTCCGGGACGAACGCGAAGGTCCGCAGGAGGTCGGCTTTCGCCGCCTCGGTGTCGCGCTTCGCCTGCGCTACCAATTGTGACACGTCGTTCATGAAGAATGCCTTTCTATTTGCTCCCGGGCCGACCGACTCCTCGAACTCTCTCCGGCCCCGCCCGACTCTCACCCGGCTCGCCGAGGCTCGCCACCCTCTCTCGCAAGCGAGAGAGGGTGGCGAGCCTCGGCGAGCCGGGTGAGAGTCCGGGGCGGGTGCTCCCCGGGCGAGCCCGGGACGATTGCCTACCCGCCCGACGCCATCGCGGCCATCGCCTGCTGCATCTCCTCCGGGGACACCTCGCGGATCGGGGTGCCGACCGACCACTCGTGCCCGTAGGGGTCCTTGAACGAGCCGTAGCGGTCGCCCCAGAACTGGTCTTCCAGGGGCATCGTCACCGTGCAGCCCGCGTCCACGGCGCGCTGGAAAAAGGCGTCGGCGTCCGGCACCTGGAGGTGCAGGGTCACCGGGCTGCCGCCGAGGCCGAGCGGGCTGACCCCGCCCATCTCGGGGAACTCGTCGCTCAGGTAGACCTGCGCGCCGTCGCCGATGCGCAGGGCCGCGTGGATCACCTTGCCGTCGGGCATCGCGTGGATGCCCAGGGTCTTGGCCCCGAGGGCCTTCTCGTAGAACGCCGCGGCCTCAGTCGCGTTGCGGCAGCACAGGTACGGGGTCAGGGTGATGGTCGTCGTTTCCGGCATTGCTTTCTCTCCTAGGTCGTTGGTCTGGTGTCGTCTTCGGACACCGTTGACGATGGGCGCGCGCGCGAGCCCGCCGGGCGTACAGTCCAGGGCGGGAAGCGCCGGCGCGGGTTCGGCCCGCTGCTCGCGGTGCGGGCGGAACTCGCGGTAGCTCTCCGAGAGCCTGCGGTAGGTGAACGAGCGCATCGCGAGAAGGGTCACGACCAGGCCGATCACGCCGGTCGCGACGAACAGCAGCGCGATGCCGCGGTC
>DATLHN010000649.1:0-4784 GCA_035539875.1 Armatimonadaceae bacterium | reverse complement strand
CTTGCCGCCGGGGCCGATGATCGAGCCGATCTGCTCCGGATCGATCTTGATCGTGATGATGCGCGGGGCGTACTCGCTCATCGTCTCACGCGGCGCGGGGATGGCCGCGGTGATCTTCCCGAGGATGAAGAGGCGCGCCTCGCGGGCCTGCTCGAAGGCGTCGACGAAGACCGGGCGCGGCACGCCCTGGATCTTGGTGTCGAGCTGGAGCGCGGTGATGCCCTTCTCCGTACCGGCGACCTTGAAGTCCATGTCGCCCGAGAAGTCTTCCATCCCCTGGATGTCGGTGAGGACCGCGAACTTTTCGCCGTCGGTGATAAGGCCCATGGCGATGCCGGCGACCGGCGCCTTGATCGGGACGCCCGCGTCCATCAGGGCGAGGGTGGAGCCGCAGGTAGACGCCATCGACGTCGAGCCGTTCGACTCCAGGACCTCGGAGGTCAGGAGCATGGTGTAGGGCCAGTCGGCCTGGTCGGGCAGGACCGCGATCAGGGCGCGCTCGGCGAGCGCGCCGTGGCCGATCTCGCGGCGGCCGGGGCCGCGCAGCGGGCGCGCTTCGCCGACGGAGTAGGGCGGGAAGTTGTAGAAGTGCATGTAGCGCTTCTCGCCGTCCTCCTCCAGCGTGTCGATCATCTGCGCGTCCCCGCCGGAGCCGAGGGTCAGGGTCGTCAGAACCTGGGTCTGGCCGCGGGTGAACAGGCCGGAACCGTGGACGCGCGGCAGGAGGCCGACCTCGCAGTCGATCTGGCGGACGTCGCGGGTTCCGCGTCCGTCCGGCCGCTTGCCTTCGCTAAGGATCAGGTCGCGCAGCTGCTCCTTGACGACCTTGTCGGCGACCTCGCGTACGTCCGCTCCGCGCTCCGGGTACTCCTCCGCGAGCTTCTCGGCGACGCCCTTGATCAGCAGGGTCAGGCCCGCCTCGCGGCTGGCCTTGTCCGGGTCCTGGAGACCGGAGCGCAGGTCGGCGGAGAACCGCTCGCGCACCTTGGCGAGGATCTCCTCGTCGTACTGGTGGAGCGGGACTTCGGTCTTGGGCTTGCCCGCGAGCTCGCGCAGCTTATCGAGCATCTCGCACTGGAGCTTGATGACCTCGTGCGCCCGGTCGAAGGCCTCGAGCATGTCGGTCTCGCTGACCTCGTTCGCCCCGGCCTCCACCATCAGGATGCCCTTGGCGGTACCGGCAACCACGAGGTCAAGCTTCGCCTCGCCGATCTGGGCCTGGGTCGGGTTTATCAGGTACTCGCCGTCCTGGGTGATGCTGACGCGGACGCAGCCGATGGGGCCGGCCCACGGGATGTCCGAGACGTGCAGCGCCGCGGACGCGCCGAGGACCGCGTAGACGTCGGGCATGTTGTCCATCTCCGCGGAGAGCGGGACGGTGATGACCTGGGTCTCGTTGCGCATCCCCTTATCGAACAGGGGGCGCAGCGGGCGGTCGATGAGGCGGCTGATGAGAATGGCGCGCTCGCTCGGGCGGCCGCCGCGCTTAATGAAGCCGCCGGGGATCTTGCCCACGGCGTACTTGCGCTCCTCGTAGTCGCAGGTGAGGGGGAAGAAGTCCAGCCCGGCCTTGGGCTCGGACCCCATCGTGGCGGTCGCCAGGAGGATGGTGTCTCCGGCGCGGACGAGGACGGCGCCGCTGGCCTGCTTGGCCAGCTTGCCGGTCTCGATGGAGATCACGCGCCCGTCGGGCAGCGTCATCTCAACGGATTGAACGGACATGGGTTGTATTTTCTTTCGACGCACGCGAGTGGGCAGCCCGGACAGGCTAACGCAAAACGAAGCGGGCGCGCCGACGGTTTTATCCGCGGGCGCGCCCGCCGTGCGTTCGGGCTGCGATGACTAAAGCCGGGACCGAATACCGAGCTTGGCGACCAGTTCACGGTAGCGCTCGATGTCCACCTTCGCGAGGTAGGACAGGAGGCGCTTGCGCCGGCCTACCAGCATCATGAGACCGCGGCGCGAGTGGTGGTCCTTCTTGTGCGACCGCAGGTGGTCAGTGAGCTGGGTGATCCGCGCCGTCAGCAGCGCGATCTGTACTTCCGGCGACCCGGTATCGGATTCGTGAGTCTTGTGCTCAACGATGACGGAGGCTGTCGACTCCTTGGCAAGCGGCATGGGGTTCTTCTCTCCTGAGATTAAAGTGGGAAGTTTACGGATCAGCCTGCGCTTCCCTCCCCAGGGGAGAGCGCACGCCCGCGCGCGGTGAGGCGCGCGAATCGGTTGCTGCTGCGGTCCACGCCGGACCGCTTTGGGGCCGGACAAACACGAAACGCGCCCCTATCTGAAGGCGGCGCGCGTTCCGAAGGCCCCGGGTCATTCCGTCTGCGACCGCCCCACTCTACCACGGGCCACCCCCGGTGTCAACTTCCCGCGCCCGAAGGCGCGGGCGGGGCGGGGGAGGCCGGTTCCGCCGGACGCGCCGCGCTCGCCGCTACTTTCCCGTCGGCGTCGGCGCGACGATGCGACACAGCTTCGCGCCGCAGGTCACGCACGTGCCGGTGACGCTCTGCTTCCCGTTCTTCATGCGCATCTCTACCTGATCCTTCATCTCCCGTTTCCCCTTGCATTTGAAGCAGTACGCTTCCATGCTTCTGAACCTCCCCGGTACTGTACTTTGTGCTGAAATTCCCAACCCGGTCGGCCTTCGCTTCGCTGCGCCCGTACCGGCGAAAGGTTCTCCGTGGAGGGGGGATTTACCTGCCAGGCGTGCCCTCATTTTGCGCCGTCGCGCCCGGCTCGACCGCCTCGATCTTCAGGCGGAGCGCCTCCTGTACCAGGCGGGCGTCGCGCGGATCGAGGATCGCGAAGACGATCTCGGCGAACGCCTTACGGTTCTTCAGGATGCCCTCGGCGGCGGCGGCGGCCATCTGCTCGATCGGGAGCCCCCGGTACCAGGCGACCGGCACGACGACCGACTCCGCGCCCGCCTTTCGCGCCTGCCGCGCGGCGTTTTCGATACCCTGGCGGACGGCCGTCGCGCCGGTCGGCTTGCCCGGTTCGTGCACCGCGACGTGGTAGATGCGACCCACTTCCAGCCTGCCCGGCGGCGTCGCGACGACCTTCAGGAGGCCCGCCGGGGCGTGCTTGCCCGCCTCGGCGGCGACGTCGGGACCGGCCGCCGCGCCGAGGGGACCGGCCGCGCCGCCCGCCATGCGGAACATCGTGTTCGTGGGAAGGATCAGCGCGTCGGCGTCCGGGATCTGCGCGCCCCCGCCGCAGACCCGGATAAGCACCTTGGTGTCGCCGAGGGCGTACGAGGCGACGTCGTACGACTGGTGCATGCGGTAGGAGAGGACGATGCAGTACGCGGCGGTCATCGCCATCATGAGCGGGTTGACCAGGAACGCGCCGAGGCCGATGCGGCCCGACAGAAGATCGGGAAGTCCGGTGACCGCGGCGGCGAGGACGGCGAGGACGCCGACCAGGAGTCCCACGGTCAATATCCGCTTTCCGCGCAGCCGACCCTTGCGGACGCTGAGCCCGTAGCCGAGGAACAGCGTGATGACGAAGACGGCGTACGGAATCTGGCGCAGTAGGTAGGGCGACATAACGCCCTGATTGTACCGCGGCGCGCGCGCGCCGCCGCCCCGCCGTTCAGGCGCGGACGATGCCGAGGTAGCGGGGCCGCGTGTTCGGGAAGATCGTCGGCAGACCGGCCTCGTTTCGCAGCCGCTTCGCCACGATCTCGGCCAGCACGTCGCGGTAGTCGGTCGTCACGCGCAGGTCTCCGGGATTCTCGAGCTGGTCCGGCTTGAGTCCCGGCCACTGGCCGTAGACCCGGCCGCCGTTCACGCCGCCGCCGAGCACGAACAGGGCGCTGGCACGCCCGTGGTCGGTGCCGAGGCCGCTGTTCTCGCGCACCCGCCGCCCGAACTCGGTCTGCACGAGAACGGTCACGCGCCGCATTTCGGCATCCCCGAGGTCGAGCACGAACGCGGCGACGGACTTCGCCACGTCGTCCAGCTGGGCGGCCAGCCAGCCCGTCGCGCCGCCCTGGCCGACGTGGGTGTCCCACCCGCCCCGGTCCAGGCAGGCCACCTCCATGCCGACGCGCGCCTTCACCAGCGACGCCGTCTGCTTCAAGCCCTGCCCCAGCGACGAGCCGGGGTACTCCGCGCCGTTCGCGGGCCGGTAGCTCGCCGGATCAAGGCGCTCCAGCGTCTTCAGCACGGCGAGCGTTTCGCGGCCCGCGGCCGCCACGGCGTCCCCGCCGCTGCCGCCGCCTCCGTAGAGCGCGGCCAGGCTCTGCGCCAGCTCCGGGCGCGGCAGGTCGAGCCGGAAGTCCGAGAGCGACGTCAGGACGCTGACGTCGGTCGCGCCCCGGAGCGAGTCGAACAGGACGTTGGAGAAGACGACTGCCCGCAGGGGTGACGCCGCCCCCGTACCGGGCGTCGTGGTCAGCAGGTGACGCGCCAGCCAGCCGCTCGCCTCCCGCCCGGCGTCGGCGTACAGGCCGCGCTCCATCGCCGCCATCGCCTCGAAGTGCGAGCGGGTCTGGTCGCCCGAACCCACGGCGTGGACCGCCGCCATCGTTCCGTCGTGGAACAGCGGCGCGAGCAGCGCGAGGGCGGGGTGCAGCGCGAAGCGGTCGTCGAGGCGGACCGATTTTCCGTCCTTGCCGTCGCCCACGGCGGTACCCTTCGCCGGAGCCGCGAGGGCCAGGGTGGGGCGGGCGCGGTAGTAGTCATCGTCCGCGTAGGGGACCACCATCGAAAGTCCGTCCGCCGCGCCGCGCGGGAATATTGAAACGAGGACGTCGCGCCCAGCGCCGCCCGCCTCGT
>DATLHN010000648.1:0-5312 GCA_035539875.1 Armatimonadaceae bacterium | reverse complement strand
GTGTCATCTTTGGTACCTCTCCTAAATTCCCGTCGTCTCGCCGGCCTCAACGGTCAGCGGTATGAGAAATTCTTCCGTGTCAGTACTCCCGTCGGAATAGTGGAGCGTCACGCGGAGCCGTAGCGTCGTCGTCCCAGACCCGATCGCACGGACGGATACACCTGAGGCCCCGAGCAGGACGGCGTCGGGGGCGGAACTGCCGGACACGGAAGTGTCGGTGATTCCGACGCCGTTATCGATCTGGAGGATGGGAGCCTGTCCCGGCGGCGGAACCTCCGTCCATCGGGCGCTGAATGTGCCGACCTGAGCGACCTGCTGTTGCTGACCTCCGCCGGTGCCCCCGGTCGTCCCGCCACCCTGTTGAACCGGGAAGAAGTTTTCGTTGACGTTCGGAACGACCACCTGGTATTCCGTCGAAACGGCGACGTTCTGGCCGACGAGGGCGCGGGACGGGCTCAGGGACGTCCCGGTCATCTGCCAGGCGGTCGCGGACGACGACATCGAGCCGCCGCAGCCGGAGAGCGTATAGGCGGCGGGCGCTGCGAGGAGCAGAAGCGCGCCCGCGGCGCGCAGGGCAAGTCCGGAATTCCGACCGAATCGTCGCATCATGGGTTCTGTGTCTCCTTCGGGACGGGAACGGTGCCGGGCGGGACGACGTTGACGGTCGCGTCCTTCGCCCCCTCCCGGAGCGCATCGATGGTCTTCGGAGTGGTCGCGACGCCTTCCTGGTCCTTTAACAGGTTAATGGTCAGGAACACGACGACTTCGGACTTCGTCCTTTGGCGGGTACGCCGCCGGAATAGCTCGCCGAACAGCGGGATATCGCCGAGGAGCGGGACCTGCGATACGGTCTGAATATCCTCGTCACGGAGCAACCCACCGATAGCGATGGTGTCACCGTCCTTGACCCGGAACGTGGTATCCGTCTCGCGTGTCGCGATTTGCGGAAGGTTACCATTCGTTATCTCCGTAATCGTAGACACTTGCGGGTGCACCTTCAGGGTAATCTCGCCGTTTGCGTTCACCCTCGGGCGTGCGAGCAGGGTGATCCCTACCGGCACCGTCTCGACCGTGAACGCGGTGCCCGCAGTAGCCGAGGTGACCGCGGCGACGAGGAACCGACGTATCTCGCCAATGAAGATGCTCGCGTCTTCGTTGTCCAAGACGGCGACACTCGGGTTCGCGAGTATCTTGGTCTTGCCCTTCGTCTGTAAGAAATTAAGTTGCGCGGCAAGGTCCAGTGGTGACCGGCGGAAGCGCCCGAAGCGAAACACGCCGGGTGCATTCAGCTCATTTGCGTTCACCTGGGTCGTGCCCCCCGTGAACACCTGAGTATTAGTTCCCGTTCCGCCGCCGGTTCCGCCGGAAGTTTGAGTCTGGAGCCCGCCCCATATGACGCCCGCATCGAGCGTGTTCGGCGTCTCCAGGTCTACGATATGGGCGACAATTGACACCTGGACCGGAGCCGCATCGACCTCCTGGAGGAGTTTCAGCGCGGCGTTGACCTGCGCGTCGCTGCCGGAGAGAATGAGGTGCTTGGACTTGATGATCGAGACGTTATAGCCGGTGGAAGTGCCGCCTGCGGCGCTTCCGTTCGCGCCCGGCAGGCCGGTCCCGGCTGTCATCGCCGCGCCACTTCCTCCAATCCCAGCAGCACCGCCGCCTATTCCACCGCCGCTGCCGAAGCCGCCGACGGCGAGGCCGCCGCCGCTGGAGCCGGAGAGCGACTGGAACGTGCCGGGCAGGGGCGCGTACGGCTCGGCGGAGGGGGTGACCTGGACGCCGGGGATCGCCGCGGCGACCATCGCGGTGAGCGCGGCGGCGCTGGAGTAGCGAATGGAGTAGATTTCGACGCGCTGCTCGGAGGTGGTGGCGACGTCGATGGACGGCAGCAGGGCCTGGACGCGCGCGACGGATTCGCGCGGGCCGGTGGCGACGATGACGTTCTCGCGGACGTCCAGCGTCACGTCCGGCGCGGCGCGGGAGAGGATTTCGGCCACGGTCTTCGCCGAGATTACCTTGGGCGAGATGATCTCGGTCACCGGTGCGGCGGGCGTGTCGGCGTTCGCCAGGAACTGCCGCGCGCGGATCACGTCCTGCGTCGATCCGGAAAGCAGGATCGAGGAAGAGCCCGGGACGCTGCTCGCGGTCACGTAGGGGAAGACCCCTTCGACAAGCGTCTTAGCGGCTGCGGGGGTGATGTTCTTGAGCGGCAGGGCGACCGGTGCGGCGGAGTCGGCCGCCGGGCGCATCTTGCGCAGCTCCTCCTCCGTGCCGATGACGTAGGCGTTGCCGGTGCTGCGCCGGTAGGTGAGGCCGGCGGACTGGGTGATAAGCTGGAGCGCCTCGTCCGGCGTGACGTTCCGCAGGCGGATGGAGATGACCCTGCCTTTGACGCTGGGCGAGAGTGCGATGCTCAGGCCGCTCTGAAGCGCGAACGTGCGCAGGACGTCCGCCGCCTCGGCGTTGTGGAACGACAGGCTGACGACCCCTCGCTGGGGCGTCTGCGCCCGCGCGGCGGCCGTGGGGTAGAAGGGGGCCGCACCGATCGCCGACGCCAGAGCGGCGGCGGCAAGGGCGGCGGACGTGATCTGTAGCGCGGAGGTCCTCGTTTTCGGGATCTTTTTCATAGTTATTCGGTCCTGCCCGCTTCTGGCCGAGCGGCCTGGGTTACGGTGGCGCGGTTCGCCGCGAGATCGCGCGCCGTGGCGCTGGCTCCCGGCGCAGCGCCCGCCGTCGCCGTGTCGGAGGGCACTGCGCCGGCGGCCGGAGATTTTCGACGCGCCGGGAGGTCGGGGCCGGTGTAGCGCGTCAGATGGAACTTCGTCGTCAGCTCCGGATACTTGGTGGAACTCATGTTGACCCCGGTCACGCTGATGAGGCGCGGGTACGTTTCCAGCCGGGCGAAGAACATCGCCATGCTGGGATAGTTGCCCTCCGCCGTGATTTCCAGTGTGGCGGGGACGGTCCCGGGCGGCAGTGCGCCGGGAGTCGCGGCCGGCTTCTGCGCGTCCGTCTTCTGCGCGACGAGCGGGGAGTTGGCCTCGGCCTGAGCGGCGGCGGCCTGTTCCGGCGCGGACGCGGTGAAGCTCCTCAGGCGGACGCCAAACTGGGCGGCGACCGCATTGAGGTTGCGCAGGAACTGCACCGGCTCGTCGCGCGAGGCGGGCACCCGCGCGACAAAAGTGCCTATGTCACGTTCGTTCCAGTTGTCTATGGCTTCCTGCTGGGCGGCGATAGACGCGCGCACCCGCTCCAGCTCCGCCCGGTCGGCCTGAAGCTCCTGGTAGCGGGGAACGACGAGCGCGGCGGCGGCGGCGACGCCGAGGATCGGCACGACGGCGGCGATGATCTTCTGGTAGCGGTAGGGGATTCCGAACGTGTCGCTGCTGCTCATGTCTGGCTGATCTCTTTCCTCTGGTCCCCGATCATCCGCCCGCCGGCTTCGGCGCGGGCGCGGCGGGAAGGTTCGCGCTCATCTGGATCGTGATCTTGTCTTCGCCGCGCATCATCGAGTTGACGTTAGACCCGGTGAAGAAGGGGGACTCGTTCATGCGCTGCCAGAACAACGGGATTCTTCTCGGGTCGGTCGTTTCCGCCGTAATGGAGAGCGTAGTGTTCCCCTGCACGGTCACGGTGGTCAGACCGACGCCCGGGGGTACGGCCATCGAGAGATGGCGCAGGACGTTTGTCCAGGGGAGGTTCTGCGAGCGGACGACGCTGACGAGCTGCTCCTGCTGCTGCAGGTTGTCCTGAATCTTACTCGCCTCGGCGGACACCGTCGTCAGGATGACCCGAGCCTCCGCAAGCTCGGTCCGGACCGGAGCGTGCATGCGGGAGATCGTGAAGGAGAGCATCCCGCCGATGACGAGCGCGACGACGCAGCAGGCGGCGGAAAGGGCGAGAACGCGCGGACCCTGGCGGTCGAGAGCGGCGCGCGCGGACTCCGAGCTGAGATCGAAGACCGGCATTCCGGCGAAGCGCCCGCCGAGCGGCCCGAGCGCGAGCCCGAGCGCCGGAGCGTAGCCGACGCCCTCCTCCTGGAGCAGGGAGGACAGGAGGTTATCCGGGGCGCGCACGTGCTCGAAGGCGTAGGCGAAATCGACCTCGTGCTCCAGGGCGGCGGTGACGTAGACCGGCATCCCGGCGAGGTTCAGGTCGTTGGGCAGGAGGACGGTCTCCATGCCCGCGATGTCGCCGACGTACTCGCGACCGAAGTAATCCAGCGAGCGCCCGATCTCGGTGGCGAGCCGCTGGCGGGCGACGTTGGCGTGCCCGGCGTTACTGTCGTCGAAGAGGATGCCCCCGAGCTTATCCGTCGGGTCCTCGCGCACATCCCGGGGGAGCGGCTCCGCATCCTCGGAAAAGTTGTAGAGCTGCCAGTCGGACGGTGCTTGTTCTCCCGCGGCGACCGCGACTTCGGGCGCGGACATCTCCTGGATGCCGACGTCCAGTCGGCGGGCGTAAACCGGGCGACCGTTCTGAAAGAAAAGCAGGTTGGTGTGGTTGGAGCCGAGCGAGACCGCGAGCGCGAGCGCCTTGTCCGCCAGGCGCGGATAGATCGTGCGGATCGCGGCGTAGTCCGTCGGCTCGATGCCGACTACGATCAGGCCCGCGTCCTGCGCGATCTGACGATACTCCTCCACGACCGGCTGCTCCACGGCGTAGAACAGTACCGGGTCGCTTTGGGCGCTCGCTGTCTCGGACGGGGGCGCGGAGCGGGCGTCGGGCCTCGCGAGCAGCGCGTAGTCGAACGTACCCTGGCCCGGCGGCATGATGTTCAGGTGGTCGATCTCGCCGCGCACGACCGCGCCGCGTTCCCGGTCCGGCATCGGAGGCAGGTTGATGAGACGGCTGAAGACGGCGCGCGAGGGGAGCCCGAGTACGGCGGCCCGCGTCGTGATCCGGTTCTCGCGCAGGACGTTCCGCAGGGCCGCGGTGATGAGGGCCGGATTCTGGATCGTCGCCCGCTCGCCCATCGCACCCGCGGGCGTAGGGACCGAGGCGACGTTCGTGACTTCCACCCCGCCGTTCGGGCCGGGGTGCGCGGCGACCACGTGAATGAGCTGATCCCCGAACGAGATTCCGAGCACCGGGCCGGCGATTTTCCGATTCATCGTGACTGTCTGACTTTCGTATACGTGGGTCGTGCGCCGGTCTCAGAGCAGGTTGTTGCGCAAAGTAACGTTCGTCGTCACGGTCGAGCGGCTGACCGTATTTAGCTGCGCGGTCGTCAACGCGCCGGTGACGGGCGGGTCGGTCGCGACGATGTCCAGTTGGATCAGGTGATAGTTGCCCGGGTCGAGCACGTT
>DATLHN010000647.1:0-4531 GCA_035539875.1 Armatimonadaceae bacterium | reverse complement strand
CTGCGGAACCTGACGGGACTGGAGACCGCCACGGTCAGCTACCTGAACCTCAAGGAGGCTGAACTGGTGGAGTGAGGCGCTGCTGCGTCCGCCTTATTGCCGGGGCTTCCTCTCTTTTCTCTTGCCCGCCGCGCCGAATATGTAATACAATCATCCCAATCTCCCCGGCGTGCGCACTCGCTGCGACCCTACCTCTGCCGCTACGCCTATCGCCGCCGCGCGCTCTCCGGGGACCCTGTGCGGTTTTTATGACGCCCGAAATCCTGGACAACCTCCCTTACATCGCCGGTGGACTTTTTCTCGTAGGTGGCGTGCTCGCGGCGGCGCTCTGGCGCGGCGGCGGCGGCAGCGACGGGCCGCCGCGCAAGGCGGCCGACCCGCGAAAGGGAGCCGAGGGGGAGCCGCAGGGTGCGGCGAAGGAGGACAGCCGTGTCCCCGGTCTCGCCATCCTCGGGGTCGTGCCCGCGGTGGACGAGGGGCACCCGCTCCTGCTGCACCGGCTGCCGCCGAACGCACCGCTCGCGGAGGCGTACCGGCAGGTCTGGGCGCAGGTGGGCGTCACCGCTAAGGACGCGGGAGAGGCGGGCGAGGGCGACGACGTCGTCCCCCGCGTGTTCGCCGTGGCCGGCCTGGATGGCCACAGCGGGGCCTCGACCACGACCGCGAACCTGGCGACCGCGGCGGCCCGTCTCGGCTACCGGGTGCTGGTGGTGGACGCCGATCTGGCGCGGCCGAGTCAGGGGGAACTGCTCTGCCCCTACGCCGACCCGGCCTCCCCCGGGCTGGCCGAGATGCTCGCCTCGGGCAACCTGGGCGACGCGCCGGATGTCGCGCAGCAGACACTCGCGGACGGGGTCCGACTGATCCCCGCCGGGGATGTGAGTGGCGGCGACGGTCAGTCCGATCTCTTCGGGTTGATCCCGTCGCAGCCCTCCCGGCGCTTCATCCGCTCGGTCGTGCCCGCGCTCGCCGATATCGTCCTGTTCGACTGCCCGCCGATTCTGAGCGGCGAGCCGGGCATGGAGGCGATGTGCGAGGTGGAGGACGGCGTGCTCGTCGTCGTGGGCGCGGACGGGTTCGATAAGGCGCGACTGGCCCAGGCGGTCAAGTGGCTGAAGGAGGCGGGCGGCGATCTGCGCGGCGCGATCCTCGTGCCGCCGATCCGCGACGACGCGGAGGAGGAAACCGTCCCCGCCGCGCCTACGGCGGCACCGCCCCGCACGAGCAGCGAGATCATCGCCGCCGCGATCGCGGACAGCGAGACGGACGCCGGTGACACGGACGAATTGGCAGCAAGCGGCGAGAGCCCGGACTTCGAGGACGAAGAAGAGGCGGAGGAGACGATGCCGGAGGAGCAGACCGAACCCGTGACCGCGAGCGTCGAAATCGACGAAGAGGACGACGAAGACGAAGAAGAGGCGCCCGCGCGTCCTCTCTTCCTGAGTGAGAGCGGCGCGCCCCCCGCGGATACCACCCGGCGGCGGCCCGCGACGACCGTCGGCGGCAGCGCGGCGCGAGCCCGCGCGACGGATGCCATCCCGGCGAGCGAACTGGTGACGGTGTCCGACACGGCCGCCGCCGCATCGCCGGTCCTGCCCGTCTCCACCGCGCCCGTCCCGCCGACCGCCTTCTCCGTTCCGGTGACGGCGGGTGACGCCTTCCCCGCGGCTGCTATCGCCTCGCCTGCTCCGCCGTCGCCGCCCGTCGAGCCGCCGGGAACCGCCGACGAAGAGTTCGGCCTGGCGACCGGGCACCCGTTTTTCCTCGAAGACGCCGAGGAAGAAGAGCCGGACGCGACCGCGGAAGGGGAGGTCGGGCAGGACGACGCACTGGAGGCCGCGGTCTTTACGACCGAAGAGATAACAGCGGATGACGAAGGGGCGGCGGCGGACGAAGCCGCGCAGGCTCCCCGGGAAGAGGCGGTCCCGCTCTTCCTGAGTCAGAGCGCGGCGGAAACCGAAGGCTCGAACGACGAGGACGCGGACCCGGCGGAGATCACCGCCCCGGACGCGTCGCGGATGTCGGTGTCGCTGGACGACATCGCGTTCGCCGAGTCGTTCGCCGAGGCATTCGCCAACGCGCCCGAATCCACGTTCGTTATTTCCGAAGGGGAGACCGTTACTCTCGTGCCGACGACCGAAGCCCAGACCCTGACCACGACGTCGCCGCCGCTGCCGGTGTCCGCGGCGTTCGTGCCCGCCGTGGCCGCGACCTCCGTGCCCGCCGCTACCGCCGTTTCCGGGACTGCGCGCCGCACCGAGATGATGATGGAGATGGTCGCCGGCGCCGAAGACGCGACGATCGTGCGCGCCACCACCGCCCCTTCCGCCTCGGCGCACACGCCGCGGGTGACGCTGGAGATAACCACGAAGCGCGGCGAAGCGCTCGGCACGCGCGCGGGGACGCCGAACGCGAGCGAGGACGGCCAGCTTCCCCCCGACGTCCTGCTGGAGACGAGCACGCGCGAGGAAGCGCCCGACGCGGCGACCATGCGCCTGCTCGTGAGTGACGCCTCGGCGGGCGACGAAGCCGGGGACGGTACCGTACTGGAGGCGTCGCTCCAGAAGCCCGAGGCGATCATGATACGCAGCGGCGCGGGCCAGACCGGCGAGGTCGGGGTCCGGTTCGAGGTCAACTCCGATCAGAGCGGCGGCACACGCTTCCGCGCCACCGTCGCCCACCGCGATGACCCGGCGACCTACCTCGTGGAAATGGAGCGCACGCTCGTGGAGGAGTCGCTGCCGCACGGCACCGCCGACGTCCCGAAGCGGCAGTGGCGCAACCGCGTCTCTCTCCGCACCGTCGAGAAAGAGTAGGCCGCGTCCGCGGGATTATCAGGATCAGCGCGGGCGGAATACGAGCAAGTACAGTCCGCCCGCTGCCAGCAGGACGATAAGGCGCAGGGCGGGCATCCACACCCCCCCTGCCTCGCTGAGCCGGTAAACCCGGGCGACCAGCGGCAGCGTCGAGGGGCGACCGCACCGGCGCGTCCGCTCCAGCGCCGTGCCCACGGCCACCCCCAGTGACACGGCGATCAGCGCCGCCCACGTGGTGAACGCGCCGGCCGCCCCGCGCCACAGACCGCCCAGCGGCAGGCACGCCGCCAGAGCCCCGACCAGTCCCGCGAAGCCCCACGCAAGGCGCGGGGAGCGGGAGCCGCCCAGCGCCGCCCCCACGCAGCCGGTGACAAACCCTCCTATTACGGCGAAGGGCAGCCCTGATTGCACGAAGAGCAGCATGTCCCCCGGGGTCGGGTCGGCGTTCGGGTTGCAGCCCCGCATCATCGCGGTGCCGCAGGCGACGGAGAAGAGGGCGCCGAAGACGGCGGCGTACGCGACGCCCATCAGGACGCACGCGCCGAGCGCCCGGAAGGCGCACAGGAGGCGACGGGAACGGCTCATGGGGAACCTCCGGCTCTATGGCTTCGGACGGATAGGCCCCCATTATACCCCCGGCTCCGGCTACTCCAGGCGGGTGAAGCGCTCGTTGAGCTGCGTGTCCTGGAGGAAGTTCTGCGCGTAGCTGATCTTCTGCTGCGCCTCGGCGTTCTCCGGGTCGAGGCGCAGCACCTTCTTGAACTGGAAGAGCGCCGCCGCGTACTGGCGGTCCTGGTACAGCGCGTTGCCCAGCGCGAGCGCCTCGCCGATGCGCGCCTGACGGAGCAGACCCGCCGGCTCCGAACCGGTAGCCCCCCGCCCCTGCGCCTCGGTGACGGCGGCGATCGCCTCGCCGAACGCCCCCGCGCTCAAGTGCGCCTTCGCACGGGCCAGCGCCTCGGCGGCGGCGGCCTGGCGGGCGTCCCCCAGAAGCTGCCGCGCATCCACGTCCAGCGGGTCGGCGCGGATGGCGTCCAGCAGGTAGTTCTCCGCCGCCTGCCCGTCGCCCGCGCCCAGGGCGATCTGCCCCGCCGCGCGCGCCTCCTGGAGCCAGCGATGGTGCAGCGAGCGGCGCGCGCCGTGCAGCGTGTCGTCCATGGGCAGGGCGTCGATCGCCTCGCGCAGGCGGGCGTCCGCCCCCGCGAAGTCGCCGACCGCCTCGGCCGTCTGTGCCGCCGACAGCGACCGGTCCCGAAGCTCGTGAAGAACCTCGCCCAGCATCTCGCAGGCGCGCACGTCCGACGGCACCGCCGCGAGGCGGCTGGCGAGCAGGTCGATGGCTCCCACCAGGCTGCCCTCGCCCGCGCGCGCGGCGCGCGCCTCGGCCAGCACCTGGTCGCTGTCGGCGGCGGCAAGCCGGTCGCCGTACTGAAGTTCGTAGACGCAGAGCGATCCGTCGCGCAGGGTCACCGCCGTGAACTGCCCGTTCGCGGAGACGGAGAGGCCGGTGGGGCGGATCTCCTCGTAGTCGATGTCCCAGGTCGGCAGGCCGTCGCCGGAGAGAAAGATGAGGCGGCCCGACGTCTCGTCCTCGAAGCGCACCAGGACCGCGACGGTCCGGGCGGACGCGTCGACGCCGATCTCGACGATCTCGCCCGCTATCTGCGTGAACCAGAGCAGCTTGCCGTCGCCGTCCACCGCCCCGACACCCCCGC
>DATLHN010000646.1:0-18867 GCA_035539875.1 Armatimonadaceae bacterium | reverse complement strand
TGTAAAGAATGAGACCTGGAATCCGGTATCGGCAGCAATAACGACGTTAGCAGCACGTCTGCGGCGATTCGCCGCGGCTGAGGTGAAGCCCCCTTTACCGCACCGGTCCCCGTTTCTACTCAGCGCGCACTCCAAGTGGGTGCGGCCCCGGGACGTTGGGCCACCGCCTAATCAGCGCGGACCGGGGCCGCACCCAAGTGGAGTGCGCGCTGAGTAGAAACGGGGACCGGTGCGGTAAAGAGGGCTTCACCTCAGCCGCGGCGAACCGCCGCGGACGTGCTGCTAACGTCGTTATTGCTGCCGCACCATCCCGCTGACACTTTAGGGTTTCTCCGGTCGGGTATATTTCCCCTTCCGGCAACCATACTGCAAATCATCTTTCCCGGCCGGAAACGGTTATTTCTCGGATGCGGCAGCAGGGGTGGCGGAATGAGGCACGTCCGGACCCCAGCGCGCCGTCAGCGCAATCGTGGCGGCCAGCGCGAAGAAAAGGATGGCCAGGGCGACCTGCCGGGCGCGCTGCTGCGCGCGTACGGCGGCGGCGCTCGCGTAGGACGACCTCGGCGGGGAAAAGCCTCCCCCCTCGCCCGGATAGGGGGGGCGCAGGAAGCGCAACAGGGGGCGGCGGCGTGTCGAGGTGTTGAGCATTGGGCGCGCTTCCCGGTCGACTGCCTGTCTGCGAACGCGCGCGTCGGATGAGGCAGGCTGGCGACCTGCCATTATCTTTGGCCCGGGGTGGCCCGAAGCGAACGGAAGTAAATACCGGGAAATCCGCCGAGAAGCAAGCGGGCTTTTCGGGAGCGCGACCTACCGTGCGCTTGCGGCCCGGAGCCGGTTGACGGTCTTCGCGTCGCCGCTCTCGCGTGCGAGCGCCAGCGCGGTCTTGCCCTGCGCGTCCTCGATATTGGGCGAGGCGCCCGCTTTGAGCAGGTAATCCACGGCCGCACGGTTTCCGGCGGAGGCGGCCAGCATCAGGGCGCTGCGCCCTTCTTCGTCACGGTCGTCGACGGCAGCGCCGTTCCTGACCAGGAACGAGCAGAGGTCGGGTCCGTTCCAGACGGCGGCGAACATCAGCAGGGTCCTGCCGCTCCGACTCCGGGCGCGCGGGTCCGCCCCGTGCTTGAGCAGGGTGAAGACGACGCCCGCGCGCCCGGAGCGCGCCGCGAACATGACCGGAGTCATGCCCTCCTCGCCCGGATTGGTTGCACGCCATTCCAGGGCAGACGCCGCCGCGGCGGCGGAGCCGCTAACGGGGAGAACCGCCCGCAATGTCGGAAGGTCGCCGCTCTGGGCGGCGGCGCAGAGCAGCGGGCCCGCCTGTTCGCCGGTCGCCGAAGCGCCCCGCGCGAGCAGGTACTTCACCACCTCGGACTGGCCGCGCAGCGCGGCGGGGACGAGAGCGGGCTGAGAGGGACGGCCCGCGTCGAGCAGAGCGGCGACGACGCGCGTGTGGCCGCGCGCCGCGGCGGTCTCCAGTACGCTCGCCCCTTCCGCCGTGCGCGCCCCGGCATTCGCGCCCTGCGCCAGGAGCGTCCGAACCGCGCGGCTGTCGCCCGCTTGGGCGGCGAGCATCAGGTCGGCGTCCCGCCGCGCCCTGCCGGCCAGGCTCAGGCCCGCTGCGGTCAGGATGCAGACGACGGCGAGCGCGATCCGGCGCGCGCGCCGCTGCCGCGCCGAAGGCAGCACTTTCACAGCGCGCACGACGACGCGCCCGTCGTGGTCCCCCGCGCCGAGCGCCGGGTGGGCGGAAACTCCCCGGCGCTCAGATGGTGAGGGGTAGGACATGTTGCACGAGAAACCCATGACTCATCGGGGAAGCCCCGTGGTCCCCCGGTAAACCGTCCACCGTCTGGGGCGACCTGCCGTTATGATCGGCGCGCCCGGCAAGGAAAGGGATAGAGCGAAATACGGGAATCGGCGGGTGGGGAGGGGAGGAGGTCGGAAATCCGGCATCCGCGGCGGGACGCTACTTACCCATCGGGACCGGCGCCGTTCGCTGTAGGCGCGCACTCCAATTGGGTGCGGCCCCGGGACGTTGGGCCACCGCCTAATCAGCGCGGACCGGGGCCGCACCCAATTGGAGTGCGCGCTGAGTAGAAACGGGGACCGGTGCGGTAAAGAGGGCTTTACCTCAGCCGCGGCGAACCGCCGCAGACGTGCTGCTAACGTCGTTATTGCTGCCGATACCGGATTCCAGGTCTCATTCTTTACACAGTCTCTATTCGGTTGTCAAGGGCGAGACTGACGGAGCGGTGTGCTAACCGGAAACGGGCAGGGACCTAGTATTTGCTACGACTGCCGCCGCAACGCACGCAGAGTGGCGGAGAGGAGGAAGCACCCCATGCCGATGCTGAAGCAGACCATGAGCAGGGCTTCGCCCACGGGAACCTCGGCGACGCTCTGCGCGAACGGAGTGCCGGTAGAGAAGGCGATCGTAGAGGGCAGGGAAGTGCCGGGATGCCAGCCCTCCTGCCGGAGGGCGCGGCCCGTCTCCACGGCCCGGATGACGCCGAAGTAAAGTACGGGGGCCGCCAGCACGAGCGGGACGAGCGCGGACGCGAGCATGCCCACAACGGGCCGCCGACCGGCCGAGTCGAGGGTCTCGCTCTCCCCGGCATCGGCCGGGGGAGCAGCCATTTCCGGGGTGTGTCGCCGCTGATCGCCGTACATGAGCGTGATCTCTCCCATTCTCAATTCTATTAACGGCTGTAGACGCCTTTCGGTGACAGGGGGTAGACCAAAAACCGGTATCTCCCCGGGCAGAAATGGGGTCCCCGCCTGTCCTCAACAACGGTCCGAAGGCGCGCAAAGTTCCGCCGGGGCCTTGCCTGCAGAGTTATCCACAGGTTATCCACAGCCCGTCCACAGTTTTCACGGCCGGAGCGCGGAAGAAAAAAGACCGCCGGGTCGCTCTGGGCGACCCGGCGGTCTCGTCGAATGTCTACGCCCGTCGCCGCGCCGCGAGAGAGCGTTTTGCCGTGTTCGCGGCGCAGCCGGACACGCCACGCCGGGTCTCCGTCGCGCTGATCGATGAGAGGGTGAGCGGCGCGAACGACTCCGGCGGAGGCATCATCGACGGCAGCGACTCCTTCTCACCCCCGACCTCCTCCTCGGTCCTCGGCGTCCCCTCGTCCGCGTTCAGGGTCTGCCCCTCCGGCGTGCCGAACGGCGTCGGCGCCGCGGCCTCGGCGGGAGTCGCGGGCATCGACGCGGCTTCGGCCAGTGCCTGCGCCGGATGAGAAGTCGCCGCCGACCGTGCGGCGGCTTCCGCTTCGGCGAACGGCACGCCGAGAGCCAGCGCAAAGCCCTCGAACGTCGGCACGATCCAGATCAGAGACGCAGGCTCTGACCCGCGCGCCTCGCCCTCCGCCTCGGCCGAAAGAGCCGCACTCCGGGCGCTGTGCTGAGCTTCAAGGGCCTCCGCCACCGGAACCGTCCCCCCGGAGGCGGGCGTCACCACGGCGACGCGCTCCTCGGAGGGAAGCCCGGAAGACTGCGGGGCCGAGACGAGCACCCATGTGTCTACGGCGACGCCCACGCCGTGCTCCGCGGCGGCGGGCGGGCGCAGGGACAGGACGGGACCGGCGGCCAGGGCGGCGTCCGCGGCCAGGACGGGGTTCACCCCGGAAGCAGCGGCAGTGGTGCCGGGTTCCAGGTCGAGCGCGCGCGCCGCCGGGGCGGCCGGCAGGCCGTGGGCGGTGGACCGCGCCGCCGTGGTCGGAGGCGCGACCGGCTGTCGGGCCGCTGCCGCGGACAGCCGACGTGCCGCCGGGGCGGACGCGGGAGTGCTGCGCACCCGGACCGACTTCCTCTGCTGCCGCGTCACCTTCTTGACGGGTGCCGCGGGCGCCGCGGGACCGAGCCCCGGTCCGGCCGCGATTGCTGCTGTTGCTGCTACTCCTGCCTCGCCCGCGGGCGGCGGGGCGGCGACCATCCGCCACGGCACGAGCCCCACCGTCCCGATGAAAACGAACACCAGGTACCGGGCGACGCGCTGACGCCGGGTCGGCGTGGCGGCGTTGCGCCCCTCGCGCGTCAGAAGCTGCTGGAGCAGCACCAGGCGACGGCGCAGCGGAGCGAACTCGGATACCGCGGCCAGCGTCCCGGCGGGCGCGGGCCTCCCCGGGCGACCGGCAAGCACCCCGCCCAGGGGGAGGGAGTGACCGAGCACACCGAGCTTCAGCAGGAGCTGGGCGTAGCGGCCCGGGGCGTCGTTTGTCGCGGCCAGCGCGGCGGCGTCGCACGCCGACTCGCGCGCGATGTCGAACTCCCGACTGGCCAGTCGTACCAGCGGGTGGAAGAAAAGCAGGGCCGAGGCCAGGGCGGGGATGAGGCCCAGGAGCGGGTCGAAGCGGCGCAGGTGCGCCATCTCGTGCGCCAGTACGAGCCGCAGTTCCTCCGGTGAGAGCGCCGTGTCCGGCGGCGGCAGAAGGTGCGCCGGAAGAAGGATCACGGGGTTGCGGCTCAGCCCTATCAGGAGAGGACCCGCGATCGAATGCGATATGCGCACCTCGGGCAGGGAGCCCTGAGGCAGTCCCATTCGCTCCGCCAGTTGATCGACCTCACGCTGTACGGTCAGGCCGCTCGCCCCCGAAAGCGGCACGGCGCGCGCCACCAGGGCGCGCGCCGCTTGAAACTGCCGTAGCGCCAATCCCGCGTGACAGAGCACGCCCGCGCTCCACAGACAGAAGAGCATGGTCAGCGGCGTCGGCATCGACCGCCCGGGTGGCGTACCACCGTCCGCCGCCGTAGCTGAACTGCCGACTGCCGTGGCGCTTGCCGTTGACGCCGCTGAACTGCCCGCTGTCGCCGCCGCTGCACCGGTCTTGATCCCGGTAGGGGCGGGGGCCAGCGAGCCACCCCGGCGTCCCCCCTTCCCCCCGACATTGCCCGTCTGGAGAACGGCGGTCAGCGGGCTGACGTGCTCCGCGAGATTCCCGCCCGAGGCGGAGAGGGCGGTCGGCCCCGTCGCTTGCAGGACGGGAATGCCGACAGGGGTCGCCCAGATCAAGGCGACCAGGACTTTGGCGGCGACCAGCCACCAAAGGGTTGCGGTTACCGAGGCCGGGAGGCGCTTGCCCCACAGGCGCGTGACGGCCCAAGCCCCCGCCGCCAGCAGGCCCGCCTGCCACGAGGCCCGCCCGATGGCGTCGCCCCAGGACCCGGCGACGTCGTTCAGCGCGCCGGTGAAGTCCGGGATCTGCGGCAGTCGGGCGATCGTCTCCGTCACCGCCCCGGGAAGCGCCAGTATCGGCCCCAGTGCCGCGAGGAGTGTAGGCGTCAGCATCGGCGTCATCGGGGAGCGTCATCCTTTCCCTGCTGTAATTTGTGGACGAGCCGCTGCAGTTCGCGCATCTCGTCTTCGGTGAGCGTGCGATTATTTCGGGCGAAGTAGGTGACGAACGGGTCGAGCGAACCGGCGAGAGTGCGCTCGACGAAGCGCTGGACGAGGCGGGTCATCAGCTCCCGCTCCTCCACCGGCGAGGAGTAGACGAAGACGCCGTCCTCCTCGCGCCGGATGCGGGCCAGATAGTTCTTCTCGCGCAGGCGCTCCAGCATGGTCTTGACCGACGAGCGGGTCAGCCCTGCGGTCTCCCCGAAAGCCTCCGTGGCCTCCCCGACGCTGACCGGACCGCGTGCGGCCACGAACCGCAGGAGTTCCGTCTCCTGCTCCCCCAGCGTCTGACGCTTCTTGTGGATGTGCGGCGAATGCATGACGACCTGACTCCCGGGTATCGGTGGTGAATACCCTCGTCGGCGGCGCGACCTGCTCAGTCTCCGCGGTGCCGCGCGCCCCGACGGCCTGCCTGTGGTGACAAGTGTAACCCACTATAGCACAAGGTGACAAGTGTCGCCAAGGGGTTGGACGCGGGCCATTACTATTTTGTGACGGGCGCGGCCGCATATTTTACGCGAGTTTTTCGCGCTCGTTCGTCCGCTCGGTCGCGGCGCGGCGTTTCACCCGTGCTACAGAATGCCTGCTTTCGCGCAATCGTTTCAGATTTAACGGCTCCCCGCCAATAATCGAAACGTCCCATGCGAGCAAGCAGGCGACGCAGGGGCCGCGACGATCGGCAGGCGGGTCAGTGATAGAGCCGGACCGGTTCCGGCAGGGAGCGAGCGGACCGTGGCGATGAATCCGTGGACAGGAAGGCGGGACGAGATGACCGCCGGTGGTGGTTTCTCCGCGGCGGGAATGCCGTCCCGCCGCATTGGGCGTGGCGGCGGCAGCCTCGCCGGCGCGTTCGCGCTCCTGGCGCTGTCGGCGTTTCTGGCGGGCTCCGGAGTCTGGCTGGGCGACCGGGCGGCCGCCCAGCGCAAGCAAGATGCCGCCGCGCGATCCACACGCGTGCGGGCAGAGGTCGCGCGACGCGTCTCCAGACACCCGAGCGCGAAGTACGTCGTCCGACAGGCCGTTGCCACCGGACGTTTCGGCCCCGCCCAGGAGGCGGGAATACGGAAGGCGTTCGACGCCGCCGCCGCGCGTTACCCCGCGCCGGTCCGCGCCGCGATTCTGGACCGAGCGTATTCCCGGTTTCTCGTTAGCCTCGTCATGGCTTCCTTCAAGGATCAGCCGCAAAAGTGGCAGGCAGACCTGAACGCGTACGCCGCGAAGCTGGAGAAGGAAACCGGCACCTCCCGGCCCCTGCCGGTTTGGGCTACTCCGTATGCCCCCGCGCTGCCGTTCGTCGCGTGGGGAGCCGCCGCGCTTCTGGGACTGGTCGGCGTTGCCCGCCTGGTCGTCGCGCGACCGACCCTGCCGCGCCTGCCCTCGTTGCGCAGCAGTATGCCCTCGCTCCCGAAGCGGGAGCCGAAGGCCATCCCGGAAGTCGCCGCCGCTCCGCAGTCGCCCGATCCCACCGCCGTCGCCGTTGCCGCCGCGGTCGCCGCCGAGGCGATCCGGGCGGACTACGAGGGACAGATCGAGAGCCTTCGTAGCGAGCGAAACGAGGCGCGCCGCCACCTCCTGATTCTCAAGGGGCGTCTCGAGAGCGCGGAAAAGGAGGCCGCCGCCGCCGGCGATGCCGCCGCCGCAGCGGCATCGCCGGCAGACTCCTCCACAGGGGAAACGGACGCGGCCCGCGAGCAGCGAGAGATGCTGGAGCGTAATCTCCAGATTCTCCAGGCCCACGTCGCCGAATTGGAAGAAGCCTTCCGGCAGGCGGACTTCCGGGCGCAGACCGCGGAGATGCGCGCGTCCCAGCTCACCGGCGAGGTGACGGAACTGGAGGAGACGCTTTTCAACCGCGCGGCCGAGCTGCGCGCGGCGCGCCGGGCCACCGAAGAGATGCGCTCCGCCTCCGGCGCGACCCCGGCGGTCGCGCCGGAGGCGGAGGGTGTGGAGACCTTCGACCTCAAGGACATCCTCGGAACCGCGGTAACGTTCGACGCGAGCGCGTACGACCTTTCCGACGCTAACTTCGACCTGGCCGCCGAGGGCGGCGCGCCGGACGCCTCCGGGGCGGAGGATTCCGGGGCTGCCGCACCAAAACGGACCCGGTCCACCCGCACGCGGGCGGTGCGCCTGACAGCGGCACCTGCCGACGAACCGCGCGTCGCGGAGGCCGCGGCAAAGGGTGGCTCCCGCGCCCGCGCCGGTCACGCCGACGAGGTCGGCGAAGCGCGGGTCCCGGACCCCGGCCTCCCGCAGTCCGC
Organism: Armatimonadaceae bacterium; assembly: GCA_035539875.1. Taxonomy (GTDB): domain Bacteria; phylum Armatimonadota; class Armatimonadia; order Armatimonadales; family Armatimonadaceae; genus CALEKU01. Next base: position 11,211 of record DATLHN010000646.1, on the reverse strand, counting down.
GGACGCGCCGCCGCCCAGCCTCGCGGCGTTCCCGGCGCGCGCTGCCCACTTCCGCGCGGCCGACCCCGTCTGACGCCTCCGGATCGCTCGGCCGGGGAGAAGGCACCGCGGGCGCGCGTCTATGCAAGCAGCGCGCCCGCGGTGCCTTTCTGCCGCCTGGATTTCGATGGGATAGTACCGCCGTCGGTCACGGAGGGAGCGGCCGGATGCGTCTGGAAAGGGTAACATTATCCCGGAACGGCTCCCGATATAAAGAAAAAACTCCACCGACGACGTCCGCTCCCGCGGGCGCGAACGAGAAGTAGAGGTAAAGATGTCCCATTCGGTGTTTCCCCCCGCAGCGCCCTGGCGGGGGCCGTCGGCGACGGCCCCGCGGCTGACCGCCCTCGGGCTGGCGGCCCTGGCGATCTCCTGCGTGGCGCTCGCGCCCGCGGCGCAGGCCCGGCCCCAGAAGGCGAGCCCGCCGAAGGCAGCCCCGCCGAAGACGACCCCGCAGGCCGATCCGAAGGCAGCCGTGGCGGAACTCCCGCCGAGCGTGAAGATGAACTTCAACAACATCTTCGTGAACGTTCCTGTGCCCAAGAACCAGAACCCCGACGTCTTCGCGTCCAACCTGATCAACCTGTACAACGTCATTCTGGCGTCGAACGGACCGCTGAATCGCTACATAACTCCGGCGGACGTCGTGGTACTGACGCCGAACTGGACCAAGAAGCCGCCGGCGGTCCTCACCCCCACGAACACCCCCGCAAAGGGGACTTACGCCGTCTACATCATGGGGTACCGGCTCCTGACGGTGGACGACGCCATGGCGCTGGTGAACAACCAGAAGTCGAGCCGCGACTACGCCGTCGCGCTCGCCAAGCGGTTCCAGCGCACGGTGCCATTCGTCTGCCTGCGCCCGCCGTCGCTGCCGGACTACCGCCCCCCGGCGAACCCGCCGCTGTTGATGACCAACAACGTGGCGAAGGTCGTCCCCGGCGACGTCGTAGCGCGCGTGGAACTCTGGGGTCAGCCGATCATGACGCTCAAGGGGGCTCAGGACGGCGGGAAGACGAGCCCGGTGGACCGTGCCTTCGCGCTTACGCAGCGCCTGTCCACGGTCGTGGGGCGGCCGGGCTCGCGCACCGCCGACGAAATAACCATCTCGAACCCGAAGGTCACCGAATCGTACGTCCGGGTCGGCGAGAGCAACCTGCTGACGCTGACGAAGGCGGAAGCGGCCCAGAACGGCCAGGCGACCCCGAGTGAACTCGCCGCGGACGTGGCGGAAAAGATCCGGGCGCGCATCACCGAAGTCACCACCGTGGCCTCCGTTCCCGTCGTCCCGCCCGCCGGGGAGACCCCGCCCGCGGGGACGCCTCCCCCGGCCGGTACGCCGCCGCCCGCGGGCACACCGCCGCCCGCCGGGACGCCGCCCACGACGCCGGAAGCGTCCAAGGTCGTAACCACCGCGTCGGGGCTCAAGTACGAGGACCTGGTGGTCGGCACCGGCGCGGAGGCAGTGGCGGGCAAGAACGTGGTGGTGCACTACGTCGGCACGCTGACCGACGGCACCAAGTTCGACTCGTCCCGCGACCGCGACACGCCGTTCGACTTCCCGCTCGGCGGCGGCCGGGTGATCAAGGGCTGGGACGAGGGCGTCGCCGGCATGAAGGTCGGCGGCAAGCGCAGGCTGACCATCCCGCCCGCGCTCGCCTACGGCGAGGCGGGCACGCCCGGCGGCCCGATCCCGCCGAACGCCACGCTTATCTTCGAGGTCGAACTGCTCGACGTCAAGGAACCCGCCGCCGCCCCGGCGACTCCGTAACCCGCCGCGACCGCCGCGCGCGAACCGCCCCGAGCCCGATTTCGGTCCCGGGGCGGTTCTTCGTTTTCCGGGCGGCCCGCCCGCTTGACACGTGTGTACAATGGAGTCATGGATACACGCGATCAGGATGACCAAACGGTCAAAGGCGAGACGATGGGGCGACGACGCTTTCTGCGCTCCGCGGCCTACCTCGGGGCCGGGATGGCCGCCTCGGCGCTCGCCGCGGGCGACGCGGCGGAAGCGGCACCCCTCTTGACGGAGGGCGCGCCCGGCCCCTACACTGGAGTCGCAGCAAAGGAGTCTTCCCGAATGAGCAGTGAGAACCCGCAGCAGAACGTCGGATACAGTGATACCCCCGTTCTTCCCGGCGGCAAGTGGCGCGTCCACGACGGCGCGCGCCCCCAGCCACGCGTCGTCACACCCGGCGCCGAAAGTAGCCCCGCCGCGGCGGGCACGGCCCCGTCCGACGCCGTCGTCCTCTTCGACGGCGGCGACCTCGCGCGCTGGAAGGGTCGCGGCGACCAGGCCGCCGAGTGGAAGGTCGAAAACGGCTACGTGGAAGTGGTGGGCGGCAAGGGCGACATCACCAGCCGCGACGAGTTCGGCGACGCCCAGATCCACGTCGAGTTCATGTCCCCCGCCGAGGTCAAGGGCAACGGCCAGGGGCGCGGCAACAGCGGCGTCTTCATCATGAACCGCTACGAGATTCAGGTGCTCGACTGCTACGAGAACCCCACCTACGCCGACGGCACCGTCGGCTCGGTCTACGGCCAGTACTCGCCGCTCGTGAACGCCGCCCGCAAGCCCGGCGAGTGGCAGACCTACGACATCTTCTGGACCGCGCCGCGCTTCAAGGCGGACGGGTCTGTGGAGAAGCCCGCCTACGTCACCGTGGTCCTCAACGGCGTGCTCGTCCAGAACCACACCGAGCTGATGGGCGGGACGTCCCACCGGACTCTCCCGGAGTACAAGCAGCACGGGCCTAAGGGGCCGATCCGCCTGCAGGACCACGGCAACCCGGTGCGCTTCCGCAACATCTGGGTGCGGCCGCTCAAGGGCCACGACGAAGCATGAGCGACGCGGCAGTAGTACTACAGCCCGAGATAGAGCCCGTCCGGCGCGAAAGCGTCCGCACCGTCGTCGTCGGCTACGGCATGGCCGGGCGGCAGTTCCACTCCTACCTCGTGGAGCGCGCCCCCGGCCTCACGCTCCACGGCGTGGTCGTGCGCGACCCGGAGAAGCGCGCCCGCCTCGCCGCCGATCGACCGCAGGCGCGCACCTACGACACGATCGGTGACGCCTGCGCGGACCCGGACGTCGACCTGGTCGTCCTCGCCACGCCCAACAGCACCCACGCCGACCTCGCGGTTACCGCGCTCCGCGCAGGCAAGCACGTCGTCACCGATAAGGTCATGGCTCTCTCGCTCGAAGAGTGCGACCGGATGCTCGCGGCGGCCTGCGACAACCGCCGCCTGCTCGCCGTCTTCCAGAACCGCCGCTTCGACGGCGACTTCCTGACGGTGAAGCAGTTGATCGAGTCGGGCGAGATCGGCGAGCCGCGCTACGCCGAGATGGCCTGGCAGGGCTTCGGCGCGTGGGGCGGCTGGCGGGGAAAGGCGGAGATGGGCGGCGGCCGGTTCTACGACCTCGGCGCGCACCTCTTCGACCAGGCGCTCGCCCTCTTCCCCGAGTCGGTGGAGCACGTCTACTGCCGGATGCACCACGACTACGCGGAGCGGGATATCGAGAGCGAGGCGCTGGCCGTCGTCGCCTTCGAGGGCGGGCGCACCGCCGTCTGCGATCTCTCCGGAATGGCGGCGATCTCCAAGCCCCGATTCCTGGTTCACGGGACGAAGGCGACCTTCCAGAAGTTCGGCCTCGACCCGCAGGAGGAAGCCATGAAAGCGGGGGACATCGACGCCGCCGTGGAAGCCGAGGCGAACTACGGTCGGCTCAAGGGGCCGGACGTGGACCGCGTCGTGCCCACCCTGCCGGGCCGGTGGCGCGGCTACTACGAGCAGGTCGCCCGCGCCCTGCTCGGCGGCGCGCCGCCCCCGGTGACCCACGCCGAAATGCGCCGCGTGATGGCCGTCCTGGACGCCGCCCTCGTCTCCGCCCGGACCGGCGAATCGGTACGCCCCGGCGTCTGACCCGCTCTCCCCGGTCTTTCTCGCAAGCCCGTCACAACAGGCGGGCTTGCCCCGTTTATAGCCCGAAGGAGAACCGTGCCATGCCTCGATCATTCGCCCCCGTCGGACTCTGCGCGGCCGTCGCGACGCTTTCCGTCTGCGCGACACCGGACGTCGTGTCCGCTTCGGCGGCTCCGCAACAGGCTTCGCAGACTGCGCCGCCCGGCGCGTCAGCCGCCCCTCTGCCCGCCCCAAATACCACGTTCCGCCGGTTCTCCCTGCGTGAGTCGCTGCGCAAGGAGACGCTGACGAAGCACTCTTCCGAGGGATTCTCCCGCGTCACCGAAAGCCAGAGCGTTGCGAAGGGGAAGACGACCCTGGAATTCGAGCTCCCGCGGGAGAGCGTGGGGGAGGTGAACCCGGCGACGGAACTGTCCGTTCAGGTGGGCAGCGGCGTCCGGTGGGTGGGGAAACTGGGCGACGACCCGAAGTTCGCGGCGAGCCGTCCCGAGACGAAGATCGACATCTTCTGGGAGGGGCAGAACACGGGCAGTCGAATCCGGCGCGGCTCGGTGACCGTAAAGTGGGAGAAGGACGTCGTCCGCGTGAAGTTCGAGCGCGAAGCGGGCAACTCCAGCACGGCTGCCGCCGAGACGGCCATCAACTCCGTTTCCGGCAGCGGGGACAAGGTGGACGGCGAGGTCGCGGTGTGGCTGCGCCTCGGCGGAGCGGTCGCCAGAGCGAACGTCCCATTCCAGGCCACGGTGAAGCGGCGGACCGCCGGTAACGACACCGTCTATGGCGAGGCGGTCACCGCCGACGTGAAGGGCGAGTTCAAGCCATAGAGGCATGTGGGGCGCGCGCGGGGCAGACGCCCCCGCGCGCCCCGGGATCGGTCTCTACCGCCCCATCGCACGCAGGGCTTCGCGGCAGCGGCGGGGGATGTCAAACCCGTTGCCGCCCTGGCCTCCCTGCTCGACCACGTACCACTCCGTCCCCTGCGTCTCCTCGCACAGGCGCAGTATCTCCGGCCAGTCCGCATCGCCCTCGCCGATGGCGATTTCCGGGCCGGCGCCGCCGTAGTCGCGCAGGTGGACCGTCCGCGCCCGGTTCGGGTGCGCCTTCAGCACCGCCACCGGGTCCGCGCCACCCTGCGTGCAGTTGCCGGTGTCGAGCTGCATCACGATGTCCGGGCGGGCGGACGAGAAGAGGACGTCCCACGCCGTCCGCTCCGTGCCGCCGTCGTCGACCTTCGCGAAGTCGAAGCCGTGCGCGTGGTACCCGGTGAACATCCCCTCGGGGCGCACGGCGTCCGCCGCCGCCTCCAGGATGCCCCTTAGCTCCGCGATTCCCGCGGCGCTCTTCATGCGCTGGCTGTCCGCCGCCACGATCAGGAAGCGGTTGCCGAGCGTCTTGTTCAGCTCCACGGTCCGCTTCAGGTTGTCGCCCTGGAGCGCGCCGGTGCTCAGATGGATGCCGCAGCACGCCAGGCCGTTGTCGTCCAGCATCCGGCGCATCTCGGCCGCGCTCCGGCCCTGCCACTCCACCTTCTCGCCGTTGTAGCCCCACGGCTCCACGCCCGCGTATCCCATGCGCGCGGCCTCGGCCAGCGTCCCCGGCAGGTCCTTCTCGACCTCGCCGCGGACCGCGAACAACTGCAGCCCGACCGGTATCTTCGTTGACATATGCCCTCCTCCTTCGGAATCGACTCCCCCGGACTCAAAATTCGCCGGGGCGCAGGCGCACGCTGACGACGTAGGGCGGCTTGCCCTCGTCCCAGTGGCCGTACGTGGTCGTCACCACCGTGCCGTCCGGCAGCACCTCCAGGCCCGGATACGCGCAGTCCCACGAGTGCGTGTTGTCCATCAGGCGCAGGCGCTTCTGGCCGGGCCTGAGGCGCGTCAGGTCTTCGTAGCTTCCCACCCAGAGTACCCAGTCTCCCTGCGTCGGGCTTTCCGGCGCGGTGTCCCGGAACGAGAGGAGCAGGCGTCCGTCGCGGGCGTAAGCGCCGACGTGCCGGTCGCCGGTCAGGGCGGCGGGCACCTCGCGCGGCGCGCCCCAGGTCGCGCCCTCGTCGCGGGAGAAGCAGACGTGGGAGCGCATCTTCCGGCTGTTCTCCCGCAGCAGCATCGCCAGCTCCCTGCCGTCCGGCGAGCGCACCATGCCCGGCTCGCAGAAGTGCGCGCGCGGGTCGGCGACCACGACCTCGGGCTCTTCCCACGTCAGGCCGCCGTCCCGCGACCGGGTCGAGTAGACCGTGAAGCGACCGGTGGCCTTGCCGCCCTTGCGGAAGAAGCGCCCGTCGTCGTGGAAGAACGCGCGGTACGCACCGTCGGTCAGGCGCACCACGCTCGCCATGGCAACGATGCCGCCGAAGTCGCCGATCGGCTCCAGTTGCGTCCAGGTCTTCCCGTCGTCCTCCGAGCGCGCCATCCGGATGGGGTACAGGCCCGAGAAGAGGATCAAACGCTTCGCGCCGCTCTTCGGGTCGATGACCCGGTGGATCGTTGGCGTCTCCTGAGACGTCTCCCAGCTTTTCGGGGTGGGCAGCCGCTCGCTCCAGGTCTTCCCGCCGTCCGCGCTGCGCTTGTAGAGGATCGCGCCGCGCCCGTGCCCCTTCGGGTAGACGACGAGCAATGTCCTGCCGTCCTCCAGCAGCACGGTGGTGGGGTGGCCGAGGTACTGCCCCTCCTCGCGGTCCACGACGACCTGCCGGGCCACTTCGCCGCTCAGGTCGATCAGCGGCACGTCGCCGAACGTCTTCTGCGCCAAACTCATGCTACGGCTTTGGCCTTCCCCGCTCGTCGAAGCGGTCGAACTCGAAGACGTAGCGCCACCAGTTGTTCAGGCGTCCGTCCGCGTTCACGCCCGGGGCCTTCGGCAGGCGCGCGAACCACCAGCGCATGTAGTTGCGGTGGTAGTCCGGCCCGCCCCACGTCTCACGGTTCACCGGCTTCGTCGCGCCGGTCAGGGTAGGGTAGGTCAGGTAGTCGTCGGCGCTGCTCTGCACCGTGCGCGGGTTGGCGTAGTCGTAGTCTTTCTCGCCGTTCGGGGGGTAGTGGCAGGTGCCGACCGCGGCGACCCCGCCGCTCTGCTTCGCGTTCGCCGCGAACTTCGCCCAGTTGGTGGTCAGCTCCTCCGCCTTCCAGCCGCCGTAGACGCGCGCCATGGTGCTCTCGGTGCGGTGGCAGAGGTCGTGGAGCATCTCGGCGACGCCGCGCTCGTAGTTGAAGCCCATGATGGCGAACGGGCGCTTCGAGGGCACCTTGTCGAAGACGCCGCCGTTGATGTAGAAGGCGCGCGGCCCCGCCATCGCGGACTCGTAGTAGCCGAAGTAGGGGCCGCCGAAGAACCAGACCTCGTCGATCTCGCCCCGGTCGATGCGCGGCAGGACGCCGTACTTCTCCAGCGTCCCCGGATAGTCGGCTTGGTCCGGCTGGTGCCAGCCCTTCTTCTCCCGCCAGTTCTTCATCCACTGCTCGGGAGTGTAGAGGAAGCCGTCCGCCTTCTGGTGGAACGCGTTCGTGTCGCGCCACTCCACGATCTGGTAGCGGATGAACCCGCCGCTCGCGACGGTGACGTCGTCGACGTACCCCTTCGCCAGGGCGCGCGGGGCGGCGAACCCGCAGACCTCGTGGAGCAGTTTGCCGCCCGCCTCCGGTATCGGCGGGTCGAAGTTTAGCGCGAGGACTTTTACCGTGATAGGCGGCGTTCCTGACGCCGCCGAGGTCGCGCCCTGTCGTTGCGCCCTCGCGCTGGAATCGAAAAGCAGGGGGGCGGCGAGCGCCGCCCCCACGAAATCGCGTCGCTTCATACCGGAGAGTTGGACGCCGCCCCCGGCGTAACCTCTTCTTGCGCGGCGTTTAGCGCGGGCGGGAAGGGAGGACCATGACGGGCACCGACGCCCGCAGGGCAAGGCGGTCGGCGAGGCTGCCCCGACACGGCATCTCGTCCATCTCGGGGCGCGCCTGGTGCGCGCCGAGGACGATCAGGTCGTAACACTCCTGCGGGCGCGAAGCCTCCGCGAGCACCGCGTCCACGGCGTCCTCCGCTTCGAGGACGCGCTTGCGGGCGTACATCCCCTCGCCCGTCAGGAGGTCCCCGATCGCGTGGAGCGCGCCCCGGGCGTGTTCCTGCTTCTTCCGGCGCAGCGCGGGGTCGTCGGTCGGCGTGACGTTCGCCGCGATGGTGATGCGCGTGGTAGGCTCGGACGCGAACTGGCGCGCGATCTGGATCGCCTCGCGGCGGGCGTCGTCGGTGCAGTCGATCAGGGCAAGAATGTGTCGGTACATCGTCGGGCGTTCCCTCTTCCCGTGCTGGTGGGATTGGTTCCTGCCCGCATTGTAATACCGCGGCCCGCCCGCAGAATCCGCGAAACGGCGGAATCTGCTCGGGCGGGCCGCGGAGAAAAACGACTGACTACCGGGCCGCACTGGCCGCCGCGGCCCCGGCGAAGGCGCCTGACACCGGCCTGCCGTCGAACGCCGTCGGAAGCGGCACCCCCAGCAGCCAGAGCGCGGTCGCCGCCGTGTCGTAGGTCGTCACGGGGGCGCTCACCGTGCTGCCGCGCGAAACGGACGCGCCCCAGGCGATCCAGGGGATCGTCATGTCCTCGGGCATCCGCGTGCCGTGCGTCTTGCCGTGCCCGCCGTGGTCGGCGCTCATCAGGACGACGCTCTCCTTCGCGATGCCCGCCTTCTCGATGGCCGAGCGGACCGTGCCGAGCGCGTCGTCCTCGTCGGCGAACGCCTTTTTCTGCTCTTCCGAACCCCAGCCGTATTTGTGGCCCGCGCCGTCGGAGTCGGCGAAGTGGATGAAGCATAGATTCGGCTTCGTCGCCTCGATGTACGCCCCGGCGACCTTCGCCACCGTCTTCGCCTCGTAGGCGGGGACGGAGAACGTATCGCACGAGCCGGGCAGGTCGAGGTGGTGGAACTTGGGCTTGCCCGCGAACGCCGCGGTCTTGAGTCCCTTCTCCTTCGCCAGGCTGAAGACGGTCGGCACCGTCACCAGGCCCTTCTCCGGCCTCCAGTCGTTCCAGGAGATCTTGTGCTTCTCCGGGCTGACGCCGGTGAGCATGGAAGTGTGCGAGACCAGCGTGATGCTCGGGAAGATCGTCTGCGCCTCCCAACTGACCGCGCCCTCCTTGACCATCCGGAACAGGTTGGGCATCCGGCTCTGCTTCATCACCTCGGGCTTGCCGCCGTCGAAGCTGATGATGAAGACGTGCTTGACCCCCTGCGGCGGCGCGGCCACGGGCGGCGCGGCGGCCTCCTGAGCGCGGGCGGCGGGGGAGCGGGGGAGGGTCAGGCCGACGACGGCCGCCGTGGCGACCGACAGAAACGCGGCTGCGCCGGCGGCGAGCGCGGCGGGTGACCTTCGGGGAGGGCTGGGTCATGGTAGGGCAGGTGCCTTTCTTCGCTCCCTCGGCGGGGCGACGCCGGACGTTCGAAGCCCGGTTTCTTTCCTCACAGATACCACACCGGCAGGGGGAGACCGGAGCGTACAGCGTGGAAGCCGTGGCGAAGTAAAAAAAGTCATCGCCCCGGCTGTCATAACCCGCCCCCTGCCGCCGTGATATCCCCTGGAAAGCGATGCATAGTGTCAGTTGGGCACCAAGTAGGGAGATCACGACGGGACACAAAAAGGTGCCGACTACGCTTTCCCGGCGTTGCCGACCACGCTCCCGACTACGGCAGTCGCGGATACTGTGGATGGCGGCTGGAAACACCGGAGATCACGCGACGGAGATCACGAGCGCGGAAAAGCGCGCGACGACGGCGCGGCGACAGGAGAACCCGCGACGGGGCGGGAAGTAAAGGGAGATCATCTCGGGAGGTCCGAACGGGCCTCCCCGAACCCCGGAGCAAGCAGCATTCATGTCCGATATCGAAGCGAACGAACCGAAGACGTCTCACACCGGCAGCAGCGCCGCTGCCGATACGTCCGGCGCAATGACGCGCCGGACGTTCCTGGCCCACTCCGGGGCGGTGGCAGCAGCCCTGGGCGGCATCGCCGCCGCCACCAGCGTAACAGGGCGCGCCGCACTGGCCGCCCCGGAGTCGCCTCTCGTACTGCTCGACGAAAAGACGCTGACTATCGGCAGCGGGGAGCACACGTACGCCTGCATCCACGACTGGCTCACCCCGCCGGAGCACATCCGCTTCGGCGACACGCACGGCGTGACGCAGGACAGCCGGGGCCGCATCTACGTGGCCCACACCGTGCACCCGGAGAGCAAGAGCGACGACGCGATCGTCGTATTCGACGAGAACGGCAGGTTCCTGAACTCCTGGGGCGCGCGCTTCAAGGGCGGCGCGCACGGCCTGGATCTGCGCCGGGAGGCGGACGGGCGCGAATACCTGTACATCTGCGACGTCGCCCACCGCGTCGTGGTCAAGACGACGCTGACCGGGGACGTCCTCTGGGAGACGGCGATCCCGATGCAGACCGGCGTCTACACCGATAAAACGCCGTTCGTCCCGACCAACATCGCGTTCGGCCCCGACGGCGGCTTTTACGTCACCGACGGCTACGGTTCGGACTGGATCACTCAGTTCGACAAGGGCGGCGAGTTCGTGCGCGTCTTCGGGGGCAAGGGCACGGACCCGGGCAAGGTGAAGCAGGCGCACGGCATCTGGCTCGACACCCGCGGAAAGGAGCCGTTCCTCGTGGTCGCCGACCGTGCCAACAGCCGCCTCCAGTACTTCACACCCGACGGCAAGCACGTCAAGTTCGTCAGCGACGGTATGCGCCGCCCCTGCCACTTCGACATCCGCGGCGACCTGCTGCTCGTTCCCGACCTGAGCAGCGTCGTGACAATTCTCGACGGCCAGAACAAGGTCGTCGCGCAGCTCGGCGACGGCCACCCGACGGACCTGCGCGGCAAGCCGCGCACGGACTACATTCCCGGCAAGTTCATCCACCCGCACGACGCCATGTTCCTCAAGAACGGCGACATCCTCGTGGCGGAGTGGGTGCCGACCGGCCGCATCACCCTCCTCAAGAAGGTGAAGCGTTAAACGACCGTACGACTTCCCATACCACCCTCACTCCAATCGGGGCGCGACGGCGCGCCCCGCTCCGCCCCTTCCCCCGCTGCTCTGCGGGGAAGGGGCTCTTTTTTGCTCAGCGGATTAACGAGCAAGCGCAGGAGTGGACGGAGGGGCGTCCCCCGCCTTTTCCGCCCGCGCACGGATGCCGAGCAGCATCTTACGCTCCATGACGGAGTGGATCGGCTCGAAGAGTATCCGGCGGACGACCCAGTGGAGC
>DATLHN010000645.1:0-12046 GCA_035539875.1 Armatimonadaceae bacterium | reverse complement strand
GCCGTTGTCCCCCACTCCGGGGCAGGTTGCTTACGTGTTACGCGACCGTTCGCCACTGGCGCATTGCTGCACCCGTTCGACTTGCATTTCTTAGGCACGCCGCAAGCGTTCGTCCTGAGCCAGGATCAAACTCTCCGAAAGAGAATTTGAAAGCGCGCTCCATACGGAGCGCGCTCGTGATTCATTTTATTAAAAGGAACCCCGAAGCCTGGCGATTTTGTCCATTGAAGTTAAATGTTGGACCTCGCTTCACCCCGTCTCCGGGACAAAGCGGATTCGCACTTAGTAAGCTGTTATAGAGTTCTCAAGGTGCTTCCGAAGTGTCCTTGCGGACTCTTCGCACCGGCTTTTTCCGGTGGTCACCGGCGCTCTTGTGCGCGGCGACGAAAGGAATAATACCACCGGCTTTCGGGGGTGTCAAGGACATTTCCGAAAATTCTTCCGAACGAATTCGGGGCGGAGGGAAAGCCCCCTCCGCCCCGCCTCCGGACACCCTACGTCGCCTCAGAAGTTAGCCTTGGGCACGGCCACCGAGAACCCCCAGGGGCCGCCGTGGTTGCTGACCTTGACCACCAGATGGTTCTCGCCTTCCCTCAGGAAGACCGGGATTTCGTCCTCCCCGAAGGCGTAGCCGCGCTTGACGTCGTTCGCGTGGACGACCTCGCCGTTCAGCCAGACCTTGATCCCGTCGTGGCTGCCGCAGCGGAGCACCGTCTCGCGCCCGTGGATCGCGTCCAGGCGAGCGTACGCGTACGCGACCGCGTTCGCGGTATTGCCCAGGGCGCGGCTCAGGTTGGCGTACCCCTTCTTGCTCGCGGTCAACTCGCGCCAGGACATCTGCTTCTCGCCCGACTGCGCCGTCTGACCCAGGTCCGGCCCGGCCGCCCCGACGACGGCGCCCTCGACCGACGGCGCGAACTCGACGGTGATGCCGGCGCTGCCGTTCGGAAACGGCCCCAGCAGCTTCCAGTCCAGGATGTCGTCCTCGTGGCCGGCCTTCTGCGCCGCGTCCCAGCTAGCGCGCAGTTCCTGGCCCGTCGGCGGAGTGAACGACTTGCCGCTCGTCGGGACCAGAACCCGCTTTGCGTCCAGGTCCGGCAGGTACCCGCCGTCCTTCTCGAAGCCGTGCGCGACGATCAACTCGTCGCACATCTCGACGATCCTGTCCGGCGGCATGGTCGCCGCCGTCAACGGGTCGGCCATCGCGGCCTGGTAAACGTGGTCGCGCCGCCCCTCCATGGCCGCACGGATGAACAGCTCGTGCTGGGTGACGTGCGGATACATGTACCCGATCAGCTGCGGCGGAAGGTCGCCGACGGTGGTGAACTGGAGGCCGGAGCGATCCACCAGGGTCGGCACCTCGGCAATGGCGTCCGCCGGAAGGTTCGAGATCGCACCGCGGTTGGGCATGTTGCCGTAGACGACGCTGGGCGTCCCGGTGACCACGCTGTGGATGATGATCGAACCGTACTCGTGGCTCTTGCGCACCTCGATCGGATCGTCCGAGCGGCTGAACTTCTTGAGCCGCTCGAACTCGTCCACGATGCCGTCGCAGCGGCGCAGGTACTCGTCGATGGGCACGTCGAAACGCTCGACCATCTCCGCGCCGTGCGGGATGAAGTGCGCGCAGTACTCGGCGTTGTGCTCGCTGGACTCCGTCACGAAGTAGCCGAGCCGCTTCAGCAGCTCGTAGCGCACCGCGTTCTGCTTCTTCGCGATCTTCTCGTCCGCAATGGCGAACAGGCGCGGGTACAGGTCCTCCCCGTCCTTCTCCAGCCGCTGGTAGAAGGCCATATGGTTGATGCCCGCGCAGAGGAAGCTGGCCTCGTCGGGGTTCACCCCGATGTCCCGCATAATCCCGTTAAACGTCCCCTGGACGCTATGGCACAGCCCGACCGCCTGGATTTCCGACGTCCGGCTGATCGTCTGCATGTTCATGCTCATGGGGTTCGAGTAGTTCAGGAGGATCGCCCTGGGGCAGACCTCCGTCATGTCCTCGCACATGCCCTTGATCATGGGGTAGGTGCGCAGCGCCCGGAACAGACCTCCCGGACCGGTCGTATCCGCGATGGTGAAGTTCAGGCCGTACTTGCGCGGTATCTCGAAGTCCACGAGCGTGCTGTCGAAGCCGCCGATCTGGACCATGTTGATGACGAAGTCGGCGTCCTTCAGCGCCTCGCGCCGGTCGAGGGTCGCCTCGATGGTCGGGGTCGCGCCGAGCGCCTTTCCGACCTTCCGGCAGAGCGCCGCGCCGACCTCCAGTCGGTCGGCGTCGATATCCATATAAGCAAAGTGGGCATCCTTGAACTCAGGATACGACAGGATGTCACCGGTGAGGTTCTTCGAGAAGACGACGCTCCCCGCGCCGATCATCGCAACCTTGATCATCGAAAACTGCGCCTCCGCCGCGGGCCCGGCGTCGCCTCTCCGGCACCGGTCACCGGCCCGCGCTTCTGATAATAGCTCCGGGAATGGGTTCGCCGTAAGCGCCGCCGCCTCCTGCTGCGCGGCGAACGGCGACTATCCCCGCCCGCCACCCTGCTCCGGCTGTCGACGACGCCACGCGGCGAGCCGCTCCACGCAGTAGTCGTAGAGCCTCACGTTCGGCGTACGCTCGTGGGCGATGCCGAGCGGGGCGTACGGGCGCCCCATCACGAACGCGAAGTGCGCCTCGGCCGCGCACTGGTCGAAGCGCTTGTCTACGGACAGTAGGTGCCGCAGCGACGAATCCGGCACCTCTCCGCTCTCGTCCGCGCACAGGTAGGCCATGTCCCCCGCGTCGTCGCGCGTGACCCCGAGGTCCGGCATCCCCCGCTCGATCTTCTCAGCGAGTTTCTTGTCGAGCCCGCCGAAGACCGGGACGTACTTCTCCAGGGTGTCCACGGCGTCCGCCAGGAACGCGCCGACCGCCGCAGAGATGCCGTACTGCAGGCCCGCCATCACGATGCAGGCGTCGTCGCTGGTGCCGCAGCCGCGCCGGTGCCGGATGTACAGATAAGCGGTGTCGTCGTCGTCCTCGCCTTCGTCGCGGACGATCAGCCCCTCCTCACGGTACTTGATCAGCATCGCCGCGTCGTGGTCCTCGTGGGCTAGCCTGTCCGCATCCTGGCCCGCCGCCTCCATCGTCGGCAGGTGTACCAGATAGGAATCGCCGCCTCCGATTGCGACCCCGTACCGCTGCTCCGCGCCGATGCGCACCTCGGAGTCGTCGCGCAGCCCGCCCAGGTAGAAGCCGCGCAGCACTTCCCTACCGTCCATCTCCGGAAGCAGGGCGAGCGTCCCCATCGTCAGCAGCGGCGTCCCGTCCGAGTCCACGAGGTACCGGCCGTCGCCGCCCGCCAGCACAGCGTCGATGTACTCCTCGACCCCGTCGATCACGTCCTGGCGCTCCCGGCGCACCGCTCGTGGGTCCAGGCGCAGGGCGCGCGCTATGTCGTCGATGGTGGTATTCGGGAACCGCCGCCCCTTGAAGATGCCGTGTCCCTCATGGGCGTGGCCTATGACGCTCTGGATCAGAAGGTTCTGCTCGTTATGCCACGCGCACCGCAAAAGCTCCCGCGTTTCGAGCACGCGAAAATCCGTCTCCAGCATCTCGTCCGGAGCGACCCCGCTCCAGCGCGGCTGCGCAAATCGCCGCTTCCGTTTCGACATGAGGTTCCGTTTACCCGCCTTTCTCCCGCCCGTATTTCTCTGAAGCGCGCGTCAACGACGCTTGTCCAACAGGGAGTATGCAGAAGCGAAAACGTATCCGATTCGCCGCCGCGCTCGCCGCTGTGACCGCTCTCGCCACCGGCTGCGCTAAGGTCCCGACCGGCACGGGTGACGAGGGCGGCCGCCTGGTCGAGGTGACGATGACCCTCCGCGGCGACGTCCGCATCGACGGGAACAATCCGTATTATTACATTTTCCTGATGAATCGAACCGACAACCCGGGTGACGCCGGCCCCGTCCCGGTCGTCGGCGTTCCCTGGAACAACGGCTTCGCCGCCGCGTCGAACGAGGACTCCCAGGGCTTCGTCGGCTTCGTCGTCTTCAGCGCCCTGGGCGGCCTGACGGGATACCAGGTGTACGCGGCCCCGACCGACGCGACGGGCAATCTGGTCAAGCCGCAGAACGTAAATGCGGGAATTCCCGGCGGCTGGATACCGAGGGGCGCGCCCGACAATTCGACCGTCCCCCAGGCGGGCGAAAAGACGCTGCGCTTCCTGCTGGACCTGAGCAAGCTGCCGAACCCGGACGCGCGTTACCTTCAGATCAACTTTCTGGCTACCAACAACCTCCCCGTCGGTGCGGATCCGAACGCGCCCAAAACGTGGGACGCTCTGGGAAACGGGGCCGAGACGGGAAACATCAACAACTGGGTGACGATAGACGTCACCCAGAACTCGATCCGGTCCGACGCGGATTCGATCGACCCCGAGCCCACCGGCGACGTGCGGGAGAAGCTCGCTGGCCTCGTCAACGACCCGAGCCTGGACATCGACGACTGGTCCATCAGCGTCCGCTCGCGGTAAGCCGCACGCCCGCCGCCGCTCCGTGGCAACGGCGGGCCCTACGGCGCGAGCCCCTATGGGGCGAGGTGGCGGACGAAGTACGCGGGGTTCAGCGGTTCGCCCGTGGCGCGGACGATCAGGTCGTCCCAGCGGTAGCGCGCGCCCGGCTCGAAGATCGCCTTCTTCAAGTACGCCCCCACCTCACCCGACGAGACCAGCGCGTCGTCGCCCGCGCTGCCGAGAACGTTCCGGCGCAGGAACTCCAGAAGCTGCGACGCGAACATCTCGCCGAGCAGGTAGTTCTGGTAGTACACGGGGGCGAGGGCGAGGTGCAGTTTCGCCGCCCAGTCCGGCGCGTCGCGTCCTTCCGGGGGTGTGACCCCCTGGAACCGCTCGACCAGACGCCACCAGAGCCGGTTCAGGTCCTGTCCCGGGTCCGCGTACAGTCCCCGCTCGAAGTGCGTCATGACCAGGCACCAGCGCGCCATGATGAGCAGGCCCGCCGCCTGCTCCGCATCCGCGCTCCGTGCCACGATCGCCGCCTCGTCCGCCGGAACCCCGGCGTAGCGCGATAGGAACGGCGCGCTGCGGGACAGGCGGCCCATCAGCATGGCGATAGCCTCGGTCGTGAGCGTGTGCGCCGTGTCACGCAGGAAAAACGGCAGATCGCTTCCCAGGTACTGATCGTAGACCGCGTGCCCGAACTCGTGCAGCAGCGTGCCCATCCACCGTTCGGAGGTCGTCACGTTGCACAACACGCGCACGTCGTGGAAGCGCCCCACGTGCAGGCAGAACGCGTGCTGGGACTTCCCGTCTTTCTCGTACAGGTCGGACCGGGTGAGGATCTCGCCGATCTCCAGCCCGATCGCCCCGTAGAAGCGACGGGCCAGCTCTTCGAGGTTGCGCCCCCGGTAGAAGCGGTCCAGGTCCACCTCGCCCGGAGGCGACTCCTGGAAGAAAGGATCGCCGTAGTGCCAGGGCCGGAGATCAGTCGTCCCCACGCGGAACTGGGAAGCAAGCTCGGCGTCGTGCCGCCCCTTCCACGCCTTCCAGAGCGGATCCGTCTGCTTCTCCACCTCGTCGAGCAGGCGGAAAAGCGCGCTCACCTCCAGCTCCTGGAGTTCCAGCGCCATGGTGTAGTAGTCGGGGTAGCCCAGTCGCCGCGCCTCCCGGTTTCGGAGGGCGACCATTTTCAGCACGTCCCGCTCGACGTGCCCTCCGATCTCCTTGCTCGCCTCCCAGGCCTCGCGGCGAAGCGCCGCGTCGTCGGAAGTGCGCAGGATGTCCTTGAGTCGATTATCCGCCGCGGGCTCGCCGCGCAGGTTCGGACGAAAGCTGTTGTACGCGGACTCGACCAGGCGTTCCAGATCGACCAGTTCCTCGATCACGGCGTCGTCCATCTGGTTGCCCGCGAAGGCGTTCAGGAGGAGCTGGTGCTGACGCCGGTCGTCGGCCGCCAGGCTCTTCGCGTCCAGTCCCTGAAGGTAGGCGAAAGCATCCCGGTCCGCGTACAGCTTCGCGATAGCCTTCTGGGCGGCGGCGGCGCGGGCCTCGTTGTCCGCGTTCGACGCGATGTTGGCGGCCCACCAGGCGTCCCCCATCTCGACTTCCAGCGGCTCGACGCGGCGGCGGTGTTCGGCAAGAAAAGTAACGAAGTCGACGCTCATGGGGTTATTATCGGCATCCCGTCCGTAGAAATAAAACGCCCCGCCGGAGCGGGCGCTCCGGCGGGGCGATGTAATAGAGAGTCCGCGATAGTAAAGTAGCAGCGGGGAGACTCGAACTCCCGACCTACGGGGTATGAATCCGTCGCTCTAACCAGCTGAGCTACGCTGCCGAAAAAACCGATACGGAAACGGATGCCCAAAGGCATCCGTGGCGCACCCATATATACCGCCTTAGAACCCGCTCGTCAAGAGCCCGCCCGGACACGTTTCCCGCGTTCGAGACGTCCGGTTAATTACGGGGAACCCGCCGGGTAGCAGCGACGATATATCTGTTCAGAAACCCCGTTCGCATCCCGGGACAGCGCGCGCCGCATGATCTGCGGGCGAGACTGCGATGGTATAATGGATCTCACCAAACGTGAACCGACGCGAAGCGAACGCCGCCCGGGACGGAGGGATTACAGGTTGACCGCGCCACGACGCCGCCGCGACGGCCGCAGCACAAGCGCCTTCTTCACTGCCGGAGTCTTCTTTCTAACGGGAGCAGCCTTCGTGTCCGGGTATCGGCTCCGGACCCACCACGGTCAGGAGAACCGCCTGACGCCCTCTGCCCAGGTCGCGCAGGCTACGTCTCCGCGCCCTTGGGCGGCCGGCGGGGCGCGCGGCGAGGGTGGCGGCGGCGCGAATGCCAGCGGAAGCGGCACCGCGGAGGCGCGCCGCCGCGCGAGCGCCGCCGCCGAAACTTTCGAGAACGTCTACAACCTCGTGCGCGAGCACTACGTAGACCCCCTCCCCTCGGCTACGCGGATGAGTCAGGGCACCGTCCGCGGGATGATAGCCGCGCTCAACGACCCCAATTCTTACTTCCTCGAACCGGCGGAGATGCGCGTCTTCGATGCGGAGGCCGACGGACGCTTCGCGGGCGTCGGGGCGGTCACCGCGCTTCGCTCCGTCAAGAAGGACGGCGTCACCGAGCACAAGATCGCGGTGGTCGCGCCGCTGCCCGGTTCCCCCGCCGAGCGCGCGGGTCTGAAGTCCGGGGACGTCATCACCCACGTGGACGGGAAGTGGATACTGGGCGCGAGCCCGCTCCTCGATTACAACCGGGTCCTCAAGCAGTACCAGGCCGAGGGCGCATCCGAAGAAGACCTCGACAAGGCGGCCGAGTCTGCCCGCGAGCGCATTCGCGCCGGACTCGGACTGCACAAGGCGGTGAACCTGCTGCGTCGCGGCACCGGCGAGAAGCGCGTGCTCACGGTGGAACGAGAGGGCGCGGCCAAGCCGCTTCGCATCGAGCTGACGACGGCGAACACGAAGGTCGAACCGGTCACCGCGCGCACGATCACGGTAAACGGACGGTCGGCCGCATACGTGCGGGTCGCCGCGCTGACGCAGAATGCCGGTGACGCGTTCGCGCGGGCGCTGGAAGGGCTGCCGCCTGCCGACGGCGGAGTCGTGCTCGACCTGCGCGGAAACCCCGGCGGTTCGCTCGAAGCGGCACAGGCGATCGACGCGTACCTCTCCCGAGGCGGGCCGTTCCTCGTCGAGACCGTGGCGGGCGGGCGCAGGAACACGCTTGGCTCCCCTTCCTCTTCCCGTTCCGACCTCCCGCGCGTCGCCGTCCTGGTGGACCGGGGCACCGGCTCGACGGCGGAGGCGCTGGCCGCCTCACTGGCCGACAAGCAAAACGCCCCCCTGCTCGGGGCGCGTACCTTCGGTGACGGGCTGGTGCAGACGCTCTACCCGTTGTCCGACGGCTCCGGTTTTACGCTGACCACGGGACGTATGTCGGGTCCTCGGGGAACCGCCTGGGACCGAGTCGGCCTCGCCCCGCGCGTCTCCCTTCCCGCCGGACTTACGGAAGAGGCGGTCGTGGCCAGGGCGCTGGACGCGCTGGACGTACCCGCGGCGGCCCGCACGGCTGCCGGCAGACCCGCCCGGTGACGGTGGCGCAGCAGCACGCAGAGAGAAACGGCGAGAGGAAACACGGAATGCGGTCGCTTGTCAAGGGGTTCGTCGGCGTCAGCGTCATAACTGCCGGCTTCTTCTGCGGCTTCAACGCGGACGTCCTGAAGGACGCGCCGCGCACGCCGGTCCGGACGACCCTGTACCGGCTGGAAGCGGCCCCGCCCACGCTTCTCGCTCGACTGGCCCGGCCGAGCACGGCGCACGCGGCCCAGGTAACGCTCGACCCTACCGAGACTTACCTCGCCGTTCTCAACACCGTGCGGGGTGACTTCCTGAACCCCGCGGGAGCCGCGGCCCCGGACCCGACAAAGCTGACCTATGCCGGGATCAACGGCATGCTTGCCACCCTGAACGACCGGTACACCGAGTTCTGGACGCCGCAGGAGTACCGGCAGAACATGGAGGAGACGTCGGGTGTCTTCGCCGGGATCGGCGCGAAGCTAGACGAGACGAAGGACAACCGCGTCATGATCACGGAGCCGCTGGAGAACTCTCCCGCGGCGCGCAAGGGCGTCCTCGCGGGCGACGTCGTCCTGGCGGTCAACGGCAAGCCGACCCTGGGGCTTACCGTCGACAAGGTGATCGAGCTGATAAAGGGGGAGGCAGGCACAACCGTCCGCATGACCCTGGAGCGCAAGGGACGGAAGGCCCCGCTGTCCGTCGCCATCACCCGCGCCTACGTCCAGTCGCCCGTCGTCGAATGGCGGATGGAGGACGAGCGGAACCGCATCGGATACATCTACCTGGAGATGTTCAACGAGCAGGCGGACCAGCAGTTCGCCACGGCCCTGTCAAAACTGGAAAAGCAGGGCATGAAGGGGCTCATCTTCGACCTGCGCGACAACCCCGGCGGCCTGCTGAACATCGCGCACGAGATCGCGTCGCGGTTCGTCCCGAACGGACCGGTGGTCTGGGTCAAAGAGAAGAACGGCCAGATGTCCTCGATGAACGTGGTTCAGCGAAAGCATCAGGGCAGACTCGCGACCGGCAGCTACCCGATCGTCGTCCTGGTGAACGGCAACTCCGCGTCCGCGTCGGAGATCGTCTCGGGCGCGATACGGGACCACGGCGTCGGCACCCTGGTCGGCACGACGACCTACGGCAAGGGGCTGGTCCAGACCATTATCCCGCTCGGCGACGACTCCGCCGTCAAGATCACCACCCAGCACTACTTCACCCCGAAGAAGCAGGACATCAACCGGAAGTTCGACGAGAAAGGCCGACAGATCGCGGGCGGCATAAAGCCGGACGTCGAAGTCGCGATCACCGACCGCGACCTGGACCGGATGCAGGCGGCGCGGCGCTCCAACCCCCTCGACCGCAAGGCGATGGACCAGCACGACCCGCAGGTCCAGAAGGCGCTCGGCCTTCTGCGCGGGAAGATCGCGCTCGGCGCGGCTCCCCGTACCGCCTCCATCGCGGCCGAGTAGCGTAGCACGCCCGGGCTAAAAGGCCGCCCCGTTCGGGGCGGCCTTTCCTACTTCTTGCCCGTCGAGCCCGGGCGTGAAAGCGGTATGGCGGCCAGCCAGCCCGGCACGGCGTCCGCTTCGTACGCGACCACTTCCATCGGCAGCAGCGACTCCAGCGGCGCGCCGAAATCCGCCTTGCCGCCGGAGCGGTCCACCAGGACACCGACCCCGCACAGCGTCGCCCCTATCGTACCGACCAGGTCGATGCACTCGCGGACCGAGCCGCCCGTCGTCAGCACGTCGTCCACGACACAGACGCGCTGGCCCGGCCGTATGTGGTCCGCGCGCCGCAGGAACCGCTTCCCGTCCGCGCCGCGCTCTCCGTACGCCGCGGGAACGCCGAGGTTGCGCGCCACTTCGTACGCGAGCAGGATACCGAGCGTCGTCGGCCCGAGCACGACGTCCGGCTTCAGCGGCGCGAGGCGCGCGGCCAGTTCGCGGCAGAGCGCGGCGACGTGCCGCGGCTGGTTCAGGACGTCGAACTTCTCGAAGTAGCGGTCGGAGTGCTTGCCGCTGGTAAGCACGAAGTGGCCGGTGAGCAGTGCGCCGCTCTCCTCGAAGATGTGCAAGACGTCCTCTCGGGAGAGGCGGGATTCGGGGTGAGTGTTTTCTTCGATAGTCGTCATGGTAAATCGCCGCAAGTATACGGCGCGCGGCGGTCGCGGTCAAGCCGTGGCTCGCCTCAGCGGGCGCAGCGGAAGCCGTTTCCCGATTGTCCGAACATAAGCAGATCCTGCCAGGGGTCGTCCCCGAAATAGCGGGCCAGAATCGTCCACATCCTGTCCGAAAACGGCGTGTCGTAGTTGAGGTGACTTTTCCATTGGGGTATGGGCTCTAGCTGCCTGGGCTGCCTTGCCGCCCTTACAGGGAAGTGACTGAATCCGAACACGAGAGGCTTCGTGGCGACATCGCGCCCCTGCTTGCCCTCGTTCTGGAGGAGCCACTCGGGTGTGTTCGTGTTCACGTCGTGCACCCCGTAGATGCTCACGTCCTGCGGGTTCGCACCCGCCGCGGAAGTGAAGATCAGGAAGCCGTGCTCCTGAATGAAGCGTCGCACCAGCAGGATCCGCTCCTCGTCGAGCGCGTTGATCTCCGGCCCTACGTATGGCGCGCCGGGCTGATACCGGAGGCCCTTCGACCGGGCGAGCACTTGCGCCTCGGTCTGCCGCATCAGGACGATCTCCCTCTCCTCAAGTTCGAGCGCCGTCAGCGCCTGTCCGAGGGACGCTACGGCCGCCTGCTGCTCGTCGTTGAAGCGGGTATCGCGCATCTGCTTCGCCTTTAGCCACTCTACGGGCGTCACCAGGCGTTTGCCGCGCCAGAGGGCGAAGGTGTCCGCGTCCTTCGGGCTGACGCTGTGAACCGGGTTCGACGCGTACCGCCCGCCCACTTCTATCCCGGTCCAGCCCGCGGGCAGCGGCCGGTGCCGCGTGGCGCGCAAAAAATCCGCGTACTCCGCCGTGGTTACCGCGGCTTTGTCGATCCAGAACCCCGGCGTACAGGCGACCTCGACGCCATAAAGCAGTTTGTACTCGGAGAGCAGATTGCAGCGGGGCCAGTTCTCTAGCTGTACCGGCCCGCCCGGGACGAAAACCATCCCGTCCAGCATGCGGCGCGCGGCATCGATATCGTTCGCGTCTCTGGTCTCTGGATTCGCCTCCGCTCCTGCGCGGGCATCCGGGTCGGGCAGGAGCGCCGCGGCGTTCTGCGCCTTGTGAACCTCGGCGAAGGACGCAAAGAAGGTCTTCGGACTGAACCGTCCCGCGACCACGTCATCCTCCAGAACCTGCTTCGCGTCTCCGGGTACCTGCCCGACGGCGAGGCCACTGGCTGCGTCGATTACGACGGCCCCGGCGGGAACACTCTTCGGTCCGTCCGCGAAGGCGAACCGCAGCTTCTGCCGGTCCGGCTCCGACGACGTTCCTACGCGCGCGTTCACAACGACCGCCTTCGCCGCGCCGGGCTCCTGTGGGTTGGGAATGGCGTATGCGATCTTCACCGGCATCCCCTCACGAATGTTGCGCGGGTGCAGCATCTGGAGCGCCTTGAAGTGCAGACCGTTCACCTTGAGCGCGGTAAAGTCCCGGGTTTCGTAGTTGTGGCGCGGCTGAAAGACGCTCTGAGGGGGTGGCAGTTTCCCGTCGGCTTCCGCGAACGTCATGGTCAGGTTCTTGGTGTCGGTGTGCGCGCGGCCCGGCGTGCCGTCCTTCAGGATCATGTTCAGCGAGACGAGCATCGGCGGCACCAGAACGAATCCGTCGCAGCGGATCAGGAGCCCCGTGCCCGTGCGCACCTGGGTCTCGCCACTGATCTCGTCTCGCAGTTCCATCCGCATCAAGACGACCGCGTCCTGCGCCTTCCCCGTGTGCTCCTTCCAGGTGTTATAAGGAGCCAGGTCCGCGATGGACGCGGCGGGCCGTTCGACGCTTTCCTGTTGTTCGGGAACCGG
>DATLHN010000644.1:0-1677 GCA_035539875.1 Armatimonadaceae bacterium | reverse complement strand
CCCATCCCCGCGTTCTGGCTGAGCGCGAAGATGTCCCCGGACGGGCGGTGCAGCAGCATCTCCGGGGTCAGGGGCAGTTCGCCCGCCGGCCCCGCCGCCTTCGTGGGCACGTCGTAGAGGTCCGCGTCGTTCATACGGGTACGTTCGCCGGAGCCGACCGGCCCACCTTTTCGGCGGCAACTCACCGGACGAGCGGGCTGTCCGGAACGCCGGGCGGGAGGGTGACGCTCTGCCCGGGCAGGGCGACTTCGCCGTCATCCGACGCCGCGCTCGCGAGCAGGGCGAGGAGCGAACGGGACGACTCGCGTCCTGGTTTCAGGTGAACAATTCGGAGTTCTCCGCCCGCGCCGCCCCGATTGGGAGATTCCGGGGCCAGGGTCTCCCACGCGGTCTCCAGGACCCGCCGCAGGAACGGGACGTCCGTCGTGTCGTCCACCAGGAGGAGGACGCGGCGCAGGGGGATGAGGTTCAGAAGCTGGTGCAGCTCGAAGACGCAGCCCTGCCGCCGCGGGGAGAACGTCCGGAGGTCCATCAGCACCGCGTCGCTCTCGGCGACGAGGCGCAGCAGGACGTCTCGCCACGTGTCGTCGTGGCAGAAGAACTCGTTGACGCGAAACCGGGCGTCCGCGTCCGGTTCGGTGTCGAGCCGGGCCAGCCGCTCCGAAAGGTCGCCCGGCCCCTTGACGAACCGTCGGGTGAGCGTCCCGCCCACGAAGTCCAGGAACTCGTGGGGCTCCAGCGTCGCCGTCGCCAGGTCGGTACCCGCGATCATCTGGATGCTCCCGGCATACCGCCAGTGGTTGCCGACCGTCTCGAACAGGCTCTCGCTGCGCGAGCGCGAACCGAACACCCGCAGGAGCAGAAGGCGCAGCGGGCGCTCGCCGCGTATTCTGCGGCGCAGTACGACCATCCCGGCGGCGACGAGAGCGCGGTAGGCGACGAACGGTACGAGCAGCCACAGGGCTTTCGCCCCGCGATTGTTCGCCTCGGTGAGGGTCAGCCAGAGCGTGAAGATCAGGTAGTAGGAGTCAATGAGTACCGTCTGCTCGCCCACCCAGCGCCGTTCGTAGGACCGTGCCGCGAGGCGCAGCGCGGCCCACGCGAGCGCGCCGCAGACTGCCAGGCTGAGGAGACCGACGAAAGTGAACACGGCGTTTTCGTCCGTCTCCGCTCCCCGCGACGCCTTGAGGGCGAAGTACAGGGCGAGGAACGCGACGTGCGCGCCGCCGACGAAGACCACGGTCGTGACGAAGACGAGCGGACTGACGGCCCGTATCTCGCGGTTCGCCAGAAGGAATATCGCGACGGTGGGGGGCACCCACGTCCAAAGCCAGAACCCGACGACGAGCGGCCCGAAGTGCTCCCGGCCCAGCAGCGCGATCAGGCCGAAATAGATGGGCAACGCGAAGGCGTACCACCGCAGACCTGGTTCCCGCCAGATGCGCGGGATGGTCAGTACGAGCGGCCAGAGCGAAATGAGCGTCAGTGTCAGCGTACGCCGGGGAAAAAACTCGAGATTGTTAATCGCCATGTAGATGGCGTTGGCCAGGATTGAGAAGGCGACACCCGCCATTCCGTACACGAGCGCGGCGTGACGCGGACCATTCAGAAACCGGGTCAGGAGAGGAGCGCCCGAACCCCCGAAATCTGCCGGATCGTTCCCCCGCGCCCCGGCCT
>DATLHN010000643.1:0-10246 GCA_035539875.1 Armatimonadaceae bacterium | reverse complement strand
TCTCGGAGCGGTCGCCGCCGTGGCGGCGGGCCTGCTCCTCGCCGGGCGCGCGTTCGCGGACGCGGTCGCCGTCGTCGTCTCGCTTTCGGGCAACCCCACCGTGCGTATCGGCGGGGCGGGCGCGGAGCGCCCGCTGAAGCTCTTCGAGAAGCTGGAGGCGGGCGACACGGTCAAATGCGACTCTACGTCGGAGGTCATCCTGAACCTGTCCGGCGCGCGCTACAAGGTCCCGGGCGGCGTGACCGCGACGGTTAACACCGACAGCGTGCGCGGGGCGCAGAAGACGTCCTCGCTCCGCGGGCCGTCGTCGCGACTAACCGGCGGCATGCTGGCGGCCCGCACCTCCGGCCTGCTCGGGCGGCCCGGCACCTCGTACTCCCCCATTACGCCCGAGTACCCCGGCTACCTGCCCGAGGGCGAGCGGAACGTGAAGTGGGCGCCCGTCCCCGGCGCGGCCCAGTACGACTTCACGCT
The DNA here is from genome assembly GCA_035539875.1 of Armatimonadaceae bacterium. Lineage (GTDB taxonomy): Bacteria > Armatimonadota > Armatimonadia > Armatimonadales > Armatimonadaceae > CALEKU01. The sequence goes on along the minus strand of DATLHN010000643.1, from coordinate 9,772 downwards.
GGCGGACTCACTCGGGAACGTCGTCCACCACGCGCGCACGGCGGAGACCGGAGTCTCGCTTGCGGACGACGCGGCGGCTCAGATACGCCCGGCCACGCCCTACGTCTGGCGGCTCGCGCCGCTCGGCAAAACGGGCAAGCCCATCGCCCAGGCGGCGGTCCGCTGGGGCGTGCTGACCTTCCTGTCGAAGGCGGACGCGGACACGCTGGAGGCGGAGGCGAAGGACCTGCGGGCGGACCTCGTCCCGGGCGACACGTCCGCGCTGGTGCTGCTCGTGGAGCTATACCGCCAGAAGGGCGTTTACGACAAGGTCCTGGAACTGCTGAACGAGGCCGCGCTCTCGGAGCAGAAGGGCGGGCAGATGGCGGCGAAGCCCGGCGTCCAGGAAGAGCGGGAGCGGGTCTACCGGGACCTGGGCCCCTACGCGATGATGCTGGCACACCCGGCGGTCAACGAGTAACGGAGATTGAACGACAACGTGGAGCGACGCGAGTTCCTTCAGGCGGGCGCGGGTCTGGCCGCGCTCGCCGCGACCTCTTCGGCGGGGATACACGCCGCGGGCCAGGATAAGCCGCTGCGGGTCGGCCTGATCGGGTGTGGGTGGTACGGGAAGGTCGATCTTTTCCGCCTCCTGCAGGTCGCGCCGACGGCGCAGGTGGTTTCCCTGTGCGACGTGGACCGGAGGATGCTGGACGAGGCGGCCGACCTCGTCGCGCAGCGGCAGGCGTCGAAGCAGCGCCCCCGCACCTACGCGGACTACCGCAAAATGCTGGCCGAGAAGGACCTCGATGTGGTCCTAGTGGGAACGCCGGACCACTGGCACGCGCTGCCCGCCATCGCCGCCATCGAGGCAGGGGCCGACGTTTACCTCCAGAAGCCGGTGGGCGTCGACGTCGCCGAGGGGAGGGCGATCGTCGCGGCGGCGCGCAAGCACGGGCGCGTGGTTCAGGTCGGGACGCAGCGGCGGAGCACGCCGCACCTGGTCGAGGCCCGCGACGAGTTCGTGCGCGCCGGGAAACTGGGCAAGGTCGCTCTGGTAGAGACGTACTGCTACTACCACATGCGCGCCCGGCAGACTCCACCGGACGCCGCCCCGCCCGCGCACCTCGACTTCGACGCTTGGACCGGTCCCGCGCCCCTGCGCCCGTACAACCCGGCCTACCACCCGCGCGGCTGGCGGTCGTTCATGGAGTACGGGAACGGGATCGTCGGCGACATGTGCGTCCACATGCTCGACATGGTCCGTTGGATGCTAGACCTCGGCTGGCCGCGCCGCGTCTCCTCGACCGGGGGCATCCTCGTCGACCGGGCGAGCAGGGCGAACATCAGCGACACGCAGACGGCCACGTTCGACTTCGGCGACACGACGGTCGTCTGGCAGCACCGCACCTGGGGCCACCCCGCGGACCCGGCCTACCCCTGGGGAGCCACATTCTACGGCGACAGAGGGACGCTTAAAGCCGGCGTCTTCGCGTTCGACTTCGCGCCGCTCGGGGACGGGGAGAAGGTCCGCCGGGACGTGACCTATGAACTGGAGCAGTACCCCGAGGACAAGACCGAAAAGGCGCTGGAGAAGCATACCGCGCCCGCCACGCGCCGCCACCTCCAGGACTTCCTCCGCGCGGTCGCGACGCGGGGCCGCCCGGTAGCAGACGTGGAAGAGGGCCACATCTCGACGGCAAGCTGCATCCTCGCCAACCACGCCATGACGCTGGGCCGGACACTGGAATGGGATGCGAAGGCGCAGAAGGTGATCGGCGACGACGAGGCGAACAGGCTTCTGCGCCGCCCCTACCGCAAGCCCTGGGTCCACCCCGCGGAGAAGTACGGCTAATAATCGGCAGCCCGCCTGCCTTCTTACGCTTTCCGCTGCCGACGACGGGGGCGGAGTAAACGGGCATTACTTCAGGAGTGACCTTCATGCAAGTCACACAGGCCTACGCGCGCCCGAGCCGGGCGACGCTCGACGACGGCGGACTGCGCCTCGACGTCGCGGCGGAGTTGTCGCGGCCCGGCGTTCAACTGGACGCGCAGGTAAAGGACAGCCTCCAGTACGCGCGCGTCATGCTCGCCCTCTACGCGGTCGTCTCCGGCGACTACCGCAGCCAGCCGAAGGACCATACGGCCTACCAGGAGTGGGTGCAGCGTAAATACCTGGAAGAGCTGTCCCTGGCGCACGCGAAGGACCTGGCGCGGCTGCCCGGGCTGACGAAACGGCGCGACACCCTGAAAGAGCGGATGAAGGAGCTTCACAAGCAGATCAGCCCGCTCCAGACCAAGCTCCACTCCAAGGACTACTACGCGAGCCGGGGCAAGTACTTCGCCTGGCTCTGGACGCACGACAAGGACGCGTGGATGCTCCTGGACCCGGTCGTCAGCGTGCACCCCGACGCGGTCGTCTTCGAGGTATTCAGCCTGGACGAGTCGTCGTACGGGCGGGTCACCGTCCCGATGGACAAGCTGGAGGCGTACGGCGAGACGCAGTTCGGCACGACCAACGTGGACTACAGCAGCGCGCTGGCCGACGAGATACGGCGCGTGCGTTCCTACCGCCCGGCGTTCCTGAAGGTGAGCGCGGGCGGCGTCGCCCTGGGCACCAGCGCGGGCGAGCGGCTGGAGAAGAAGATCGACCTGCCGCCCTCGTGGGTGCGCGGCTTCCTCCAGGTCCAGTCCGCCGCCACCTACCCCGGCATCGACGTCACCCTCTCCCCCGCCACGGTCGCCGACGTCCTTTCCGTGCTGCGGCGGCGCAAGGAGAAGCAGGGGCCGCGCTCCCTGCGCTTCGTCCTCACGCCCGGCGAGATGCCGACCGTGATCGTCGAGCCGTGGGGCATCGAGGTGCGCGAGCGGGAGCACGTCTTTAGCGGCGAATACAGCGGCGATCTGCGCATATGGGGCCGCCGCCGCCTTTTCGCCCTCGAAGACCTGCTCCCCCACGCCGAGAAGGTCGAGGCGCGCCTCCTCGGCACCGGCATGCCCTCCTACTGGAGCGTCTACCAGAGCACGCACCGCTTCGACCTCGGCCTCTCCGGGTGGACCAAGAACGACTGGTCGAGCGCGGCCCGCTTCGACCTGCTGGCCTCGACCGGGCAGGTGACCGAGGGCGACGTCGAGCAGGCGGCGCAGACGCTGGAGGCACGCCTGAAACTGACCCCCGAGGAGCTTGCCGGGCAGACCGACCTTTCGCGCGACGCGGCGACCGCCGCGCTCCAGCGGCTCTGCCGCGAGGGCCGCGCCCTCTTCGACTTGCCCACCGGGTCGTACCGGTGGCGTCAGCTCCTCCCCTTCCCCGCAGAGATCAAGGACGAGGGCGACCAGCGGCTCGACCTGGCCCGTCGCCTGGTGGCGTCGGGCGGTGTGACGTTCCTCAAGCCCGGCGAGGACGAGGACGAAGAGGAGGGCGGCTTCGGCGGGGCGGTCACGGACGAGAGCGTGACGCGGCTGCGCGCCCGGGTGCGCGGCGGCGAGTCCAAGCGCGAGCGCAAGTTCAACGTGACGCTCGACCTGGACGCCGACGGGCGCGCCCGTTTTGTCAACTGCAACTGCTCCTGGCACCGGCGCGAGAAGCTGCGCAAGGGGCCGTGCGCGCACATCCTCGCCGCGGTCGCGCTGGCATCCACCCAGAGCGTGGGCGCGAAGCCGGCGGCCTCCGACGGCGGCAAGCGCGCCGCGGGCGGCGGCGTCCGCCCCGACCGGTTCAAGGACATGAACTTCGTCTTCACGGGCGCGCTGACCAAGTTCACGCGCGAACAGGCGGAGGCGCTCGTCGCGCAGGGCGGCGGAAAGTCCTCGGGCAGCGTCACGCGCGCCACGACCCACCTCGTCGCCGGGGACAAGGCGGGCTCCAAGCTGACGAAGGCGCGCGACCTGAAGATCCCGGTGCTGAGCGAAGACGACTTCCTGAAGATGATGGAGGAGTAACAAGCGCACCATGAACGCCGAGCAGAAGAAGCGATTCCGGGAAGTAGGCAAGGACGCGTTCATCCGGGAGGAGATGACGCGCCTCGGGTTCTGGCCGCCGTCGCCGAAGGTGGCGATGGAGATGGCGGAGACCGAGTCGCGCCTCGGGCCTCTCTACGAGGAGATGGCCGTCGTCCGGACCGAGCTGGACGCGCTGGAGAAGGAGATAGCCGCCACCGGCAACATTCCCAAGCTGCTGGAGGAGGTCCGCCGCAAGCGCATCGAGCGGGTGCGCGCCGAGCGCGTCCAGAAGAAGGAGGCGAAGGCGAAGACCGCCGCCGCGAAGCAGGAGGCGGATCGCGAGTGGCGGCGCAAGACGCTCCCCTTCCTCGGGCGCGGCGTCTCGGCGGGTCTGATCTACGAGGGCGGTGAGCCGGAGAAAGTCGCGTCGCTCGGACTCCCCGCGCTCGCCGCCGCGAGCGACGTAGCGAAGGCGATAGGCACGGACGAGAAGGAACTGGCCTGGCTGACGTACGAGCGGATCGCGGCGAACCAGGACCACTACAGCCGCTTCGCCATCCCGAAGAAGAAGGGCGGCGTGCGCGTCATCTCCTCGCCGAAGCCGCGCCTGCGGGTCGCGCAGACCTGGCTTCTGAAGAGTGTCCTGGAGCCGCTGCCGGTCCACGACGCCGCGATGGCGTTCCGGCCCGGCCTCTCGGTGAAGGACAACGCCGAGAGGCACGCGGGGCGCAACGTCCTGGTGAAGGTGGACCTGAAGGACTTCTTCCCCTCGGTGGGGGTCGCCCGGGTCAAGAGGCTGTTCCAGTCGTTCGGCTACAACGAGGGCGTCGCCACGATCCTCGCGCTGATCGCCACCGAATCGCCGCGCGTCCCGGTGACGCTGGACGGCGGCGCGCGCAAATGGGTGGCGGTCGGCGGGCGCTGCCTGCCGCAGGGCGCGTGCACGTCGCCCGCCATCACCAACCTGCTCTGCCGCCGCCTGGACGGACGACTGGCGGGCGCGGCGGAGTCGATGGGCTTCAACTACACGCGCTACGCCGATGACCTGATCTTCTCGCACGAGAAGGCCGACGCCCCCGTGGGGATGCTGCTGTCGCTGGTGCGCGACATCATCGGGCACGAGCGGTTCGTGGTCAACGACGAGAAGACGAGCGTCCTGCGCCCGCAGCACCGCCAGAACGTCACCGGGGTCGTGGTGAACGCCCGCGACGGCGAGGCGGCGGCGGCGCTGCCGCGCGTCTCGCGCGACGACCTGCGCCGGTTCCGCGCCATCCTGCACCAGTGCGACCGGGACGGCTTTGAAAAGGTGACCGCGAACCTGGGCCGCGACGCGCAGTCTTACGCCCGGGGGTACTACTCTTTCGTCCGCATGGTCAGCGCGGAGCAGGCGGAGAAGATCGCCGCCCGCCACCCCTGGCTGACCGCCTGACGCCCTGGGAGTGAAGTCTATTGAACCGAAGGCAGTTCGTTTCGGTCCTGGGTGGGGTGGTAGCGGCAACGGCGTCGCCGGAGTGGGGCTTCGGGCAGGGGGGCGCAGCGGCGGCGAAGCCGCCCAACATTGTGCTGATCCTCTCGGACGACCACAGCGCGGAGTTCCTCGGCTGCTACGGCAACGAGCACGTCAAAACCCCGAATCTCGACCGATTCGCGGCGGAAGGGGTGCGCTGTGACCGCGCGTACGTTACGTCACCCCAGTGCGTCCCCTCCCGCGCCTCGCTGATGACCGGGCAGTCGCCGGTCCGCATCCAGATGACGCGTTTTTCCGCAGCCCTCCCCCTGGACGTACGGACGTTCCCGGAGTCGCTGCGGGCGGGCGGCTACCACACGGGGCTGTGCGGGCGCACGTTCCACCTGGACGGCTCCCGGCTGCCGCCGGAGTCGCAAAGGGTCTTCGAAAAGTACGAACTGAAGACGTTTCCGCGGCGGATGGACTACGTCCGAAGCGGCGGCAGGCGTCTGGTCCCCGTCCAGGTGCGGGCGTTCCTGGACGGCGTCCCCGCCGGGAAGCCGTTCTTCCTCCAGGTGGGCTTCGACGACCCGCACCGACCGTTCAACGCCCCGAAGGTTCACGACCCGCAGACGCTGACCCTACCCCCGCACTTCCCGGACACGCCCGGCGTCCGGCGAGACCTGGCGGCCCACTACGACGAGATCGCCCGACTCGACGCCGACGTAGGCGACTTGCTGAAGACGTTCGAGACGCGCGGCCTGACGAAAGATACGCTCTTCGTCTTCATGGGCGACAACGGGGGGGCGCTCCTGCACGGCAAGGGGACGCTGTACGAACTGGGTATCCGCGTCCCGCTCCTGCTGCGCTGGGCGGGCGTCGTTCGCCCGGGATCCACGACGGACGCGCTGATCTCGGGCGAGGACATCGCAACAACGCTCCTGGAGGCGGCCGGGATTCCCGCGCCGAAGGAGATGCAGGGTCGCTCGTTCCTACCGCTGCTGCGCGGCCAGCCCTCCGACAAACGCCGCTACGTATTCGCGGAGCGCGGGGCGCACGGGTCGGGCCTGCCGGACGGCTCGGCGGCGTTCGACCTCGGCCGGTGCGTCGTCAGCCCGACGCACAAGCTGATCTACAACGCCCTCTGGCAGATACCGTACGAGCCGGTGGACTTCGGCGGGAACCCCTTCTGGAAGGACCTGAAGGACCGGAACGCGCGAGGGGAGCTGCCGCCCGAGGTCGCGAAGCGGTACTTCGCGCCGCAGAGAAAGATGTTCGAGTTGTACGACCTCGCGGCCGACCCGTACGAGCGGCGCGACATTTCGGGCCAGGCGCAGCACGCCGAAACGGAGCGGGCGCTCAAGGCCGCCCTCCAGGAGTGGATGATCCTGAACCGCGACTACGTCCCCCTGCCAGTGCCTCCGCCGCCACAGGGCCGTTGACCGTGCGGCTGGCTGCCGCGCTCTACTCCAGGCCGACGTCGACGCAGGGCACGGCGACGTCTATCCGCTTCCCGGCGCGGAGCACGGTGAACGTGGCGGTCTGGCCGACGTCGTAGTTCAGGCGGAACCAGGCGTGGAACTGGCGCGGGGTCATCTCCGGGAGTTCCTTGCCGCCGACCGCGACGATGACGTCGTTCATCCGCAGGCCGCCGCGCGCCGCCTTCCACTTCTCGCCGGGGAAAAGGAAGTTGACCTTCAGCGCGAGCCGGTCCGGGGCGATGCCGAGTCCCTCTTTCTCCTCCGCGGTCAGCGGCTTCTCCCAGAGGCCGAGAATCGGCGGGACGCTTCCCTGGGAGGGACGCCAGGAGATGTCCACCCCGGCGCGCCGCCAGCCGGGCGCGGTCTTCAGCGTCGCGGCCACGGGCTTGCCCGCACGCTCCAGCGAAAGGCGCACCGTCCCCCCGCCGTCCGGGATCGGGTCGAGCGCCCATTGCAGATCGGCGGAGGAGAAGACGGCGGTGTCCTCCGCGCGCCGAATCATGTCGCCGGGGCGGACGCCCGCCGTCGCCGCCGGAGAGCCGGGCAGGACCGTTCTCACTACGTTGCCCCGGTCTACGTCCAGCGTGATGCCGACGCTTTCCGGCAGGGGGTAACGGAAAAGCATCGCCTTCGCGAACGTGCCGTCGGCGCGGGCCTGCGCCAGCGCGGCGTCGTGGGCGTAGTGGCAGTGGTAGCACGCCTCGCCCGCGCGCTTCGTCCCGGCGAACACGGGGAAGGCGTCGGCGACCGTGCGGGCGGGCCTGCGCGGCGCGGGCGCGGGCGTCTTCCCGCGCATGTGGGCCACGGCGGCGCGGAGCGATCGTGTCAGGCCGGGAACCGACAGACGGTCGGTCGCGGACGCGCCGTCGCGCGCGCCGTAGCGGGCGATGGTCCCCTCCGTGCGGGGGTCGATGAGGACGAGCGCGAACGTGAGGTCGTAGTCGAAGCGGAAGACATTGAGGTCTACCCCCTTGAGGGAGGTGAGACGGACGGGCACCACGTCGCGGGCCAGGAGCGCGGCCAGTTCGGGGTCTTCGGGACGCGCAGCCTGCGCGTCGAACTCAGTGCAGTCCTTTCACCGCTCGCACCGGAATACGACGGCGAGCGGCTTCCCGGCCGCCCGCGCCTCCTTCAGGGCGCTCCCGTAGTCCGTCCGCCACGCTACCTCGGCGGCGGGTACGGCCGAAGCGGTACCTCGCGGCGACTGCGGCGCGGCGGCAGTGCCCAGGTAGGGGGCGATGGCGACCAGCAAGAGCGGTGCGGTGGCGAGGGGCAGAAACAGGGTGCGGCGCATGTTGTCGTCTCCTCGCCCATCTTAACACCGAACCGCACCGGCCGTAAAGGGGGACCGACGTCAGCGGGGCGGACCGGGCTGGCCCATGGCGGGACCGGGCCCCGCCATGTCCGGGCGGTTCGCACCGGCCCCCGGCGGCAGGGCCCGCGGCGGGGGGGCGCCCGCCGCCGCTGGTGCGGCGGCGGCGGGCGAGGCGGCGGGTTCCTCCTTCGGACCGCACCCCGCGGAGAAGGTCAGGACGCCGGCGAGCGCGGCCAGCGAAGCGGTCGCGGCGGTGAAACGCTGGATGGACATGGAATACCCGACTGCCTCCCGAATTTACCCAACCGATTGGGTGTATTGCTTTCGGGTATTGTACCGCACGTTTTCCCCGGCGCCGGGCGCGGGGTACAGAAAGTTGCGGGCGCTTCTCTACGAGTGCGCCTGCCGCGGCAATTACGATAAGGAAGGTACGCGCGAATGCCACAGGGTGATAAGTCCGCCTACACTGACAAGCAGAAGCGAATGGCCGAGCACATCGAGGAGAGTTACGAGGAGCGCGGGGCTTCCGACGAGACGGCCGAACGGATCGCGTGGGCCACCGTCAACAAGCAGACGGGCGGGGGCAAACGCTCGGGCGCGTCGCGAAGCGCAGCCGCGCTCAAGGGCTGGGAGACGCGCCGACGCAAGGCGCAGACAGCGTCCTAACCGCACCCGCAAATTCCGAATACAGTTACTTTCGGGAAAAGGCAGGATATCCGCGTCCGCGCGGCGAACCGACCGCCGATGGACACGGACGTCTCTTCTGCCGCGCCCGGCCGGGCGGACCGCTGGGATATCGACGCCTCGGGAGCGGGCATCGTCTGGGACCTCGCCGATGACGCTCGTCTCCCACATGCCGACCACGTCGAGATGAGCGGACGGCGCGTATCGCTGATCGCGCGGTACGGCGTCGACGCCGACCGCCGCCTGACGCTCACCCGCGAGGTGATCTGGCCCACGCTACGCACCCGCCCCGGCGACGTCCGTGGCTACCTCCGCCGCACCTACGAGGACGCGCCGGAGGCCGTCGGCCTCACGGTGGACGGCGAAGCCTTCACCCCCGGGCTCGTGCGGAGCATTCGCTTCGACGGCGTGCTTTCCATCGCGTATGAACCGGCGGACGGATTGACGGTTACCCGCTCTGTCTTTCCCTCGGTCGCCGGTGCGGCGGTGATCGACGCCTGGCGCGTAGAGAACACCGGGTCGAAACCGCGCCGCGTTTCCTGGCCGCACGCCATCGGCATCGAGCGCCAGGAGGGCGTCTACGGCGTTTACCGGATCTCGGTCGTGCGCGATACTCCGCCCGACCTGCCGACCCTGGAGCCGGGGGAAGCCGTCCTGTGTCAGGTCGCGATCCACGCGCGCCGCGAGGCCGATGTGGTAGACGAAGGGGAGGAGACCGAAACGGTCCCCGGGTGCGCCCGGGAGGCCGAGCAACGGCGCGCCCGGTGCGAAGCGCTCACCGGCCGCGCCACCCTGACCGTCGAGACGCCGGACCCGGTGTTGAACGCCGCCTTCCGCATGGCGAAGCTGCGCGCCGGGGAGAGCCTGTTCGAGACGGCGAACCTGGGCCTGGTCCACTCGCCGGGCGGCGGGCGCTACTACGGC
>DATLHN010000642.1:0-2290 GCA_035539875.1 Armatimonadaceae bacterium | reverse complement strand
CCGTTCCCCGAGGCGCGGCGACAACTGGACGCCTACTTCGCGGGCGACCTGCGCGGCGCGTTCGACCTGCCGCTCGCGCCCGGCGGGACTGACTTCCAGCGCCGCGTGTGGGACGAACTGCGCGGCATCCCCTACGGCGAGACCGTCAGCTATGGCGAGCTTGCGCGGCGCGTCGGCGACCCGAAGGCCGCCCGCGCCGTGGGAATGGCGAACGGGCGCAACCCGATCTCGATCATCGTCCCCTGCCACCGCGTGGTCGGCGCGGGCGGGAAACTGGTGGGCTACAGCGGGGGACTCCCGCGCAAGTCCGCCCTGCTGGCGCACGAGCAGCGGCAGGCAGGGGCGTGAAAAAAAGAACCCGCGGCGCACCCGACGCGGGTCAATAGAGGGGTTCAGGTTTTGAGAGCACTCGTCGCCGTCCTCGTCACGGGAAGGGTGACGCCCGCGGCTTTGCGGACGGGCAGCTTCGAGACGCAAGGGGATTGTACGACGCGCACGTTAAGCGATCTTTAAGCCACGATTAAGAATCGGTTAAGCCGGATGCCGTTCGACGCGGGAGGGGGGCGCGGCGGCCGGGGCGAACCTGCGGGCAGAACGTGCCGCGTATCAGGGAAGGGCAGCTTTGAACACGATTCGCTGGGGGATTCTGGGGTGTGGGGACGTCGCGGAGAAGAAGGGCGGCCCCGCGCTCTACCAGGCCGAGGGCTCGGGACTGGTCGCGGTCATGCGGCGCGACCGCGCGAAGGCGGAGGACTTCGCCCGGAGGCACGGCGCGAAGCGGGCCTACGACCGGGAGGAGGACTTGCTTGCCGACCCGGAGGTGGACGCCGTCTACATCGCGACGCCACCGCACCTGCACTGCGCTCAGGCGATCCGCGCCGCCGAGGCGGGGAAGCGCGTGCTGGTGGAGAAGCCGATGGCGCTCGACGCCGAGGAGTGCGACGCGATGATCGACGCCTGCCACGAGGCGGGCGTCTCGCTGCACGTGGCCTACTACCGCCGCTTCTACCCGAAGTTCGTCGCCGCGAAGCGGCTTCTGGACGAAGGGGCTGTCGGGCGTGTGCTCGGAGCGCGGCTCCAGATGTGCGCCCACAGCACGGGCGGCGGGTGGCGGATAGACCCGGCGGTGAGCGGGGGCGGCCACTTCCTGGACGTCGGCTCGCACCGGCTGGACATGCTGGCGCACCTGCTCGGCGACGTCGCGGAGGTCCACGGCTTCGCGGAGAACCTGCCCGCCCGGCACGCCGCCGAGAACGACGTCGTCCTGGCGTTGCGGTTCGCCTCGGGCGTGCTGGCGTCGGCGGCCTTCCACTTCGAGACCCGGCCCCCGCGCGACGTGCTGGAGGTGTACGGCACCGAGGGGACTCTCGCCTTCGACCCGTTCGACGGGGAGTCGTTCGCGGTGCGCACCGCCGCCGGGGAGGCGACGCACACGCATCCCGCGCCCGCGCCGGTTCACCTGCCCTTCGTCCAGGCGCTCGTACACGGCTACCTCGGAAAGACTCCGCCCGCGGCACCGCACGTCACCGGGGAGCAGGGGCGGATCGCGACGCGCGTCATGGACGCGGCGCTGGGGGAGTTCCGGCGGCGAAGAACGTCTCCGCGAGGATGACGGCGACGTAGTCGTCCACGGGAACGGGCGGGACGCGCATCCCGGCGGGCACGAGGCGGGCGAGCAGCCCGCGCGGCGGGTTTTCCGCCAGGTAGCGGGCGCGCGCCCGCTCCGACGTGTGGGCTTCCGGCACGGGGTGCAGCGGCACCCCGGGGGGCAGCAGCGCGCGCAGCGTTTCCGCGAGCGCGCGCCCGCCGGTCGCGTCGCCGACGAGCACGGCCCCGACGGGATGCGACCGAAGCAGCTCGCGGACGTGCGCCTCCAGCCGCGCCGTCTCTACCACCGCCCGGTGGCGTACGTGGTGGGCCAGCGGCGGCTCGCGCCTCTCGACGACGGCGACGCCGCACTTGGCGGTGCCGGGGTCCACGGCGAGGACGATGTTGGGTGGAGGCGTCACCGGGACGAGGCGGTGGAGGAGGGGTAGGGGACCGGCAGCGACTTCACCTCGAACTTCAGCGAGACCGGGTCGGCGGCGCGCAGCTCGCGGGCGGCCTTCACGGTCAGGCGGGCGCGCGGCCCCGCGCGCCGAACGTCGTCGAGCACCTTCAGCCACTCGCTGCCGCTCAGGTTGACCACGCTCTCGTCGCCGTCGTCGCCGGGGTTGCCGCCGTCCGACGCCGGGATGACCCCCGCGTTCAGCAGCCGCTTGCGCACGTCTTGGCGCAGGAAGGCGTACAC
>DATLHN010000641.1:0-5355 GCA_035539875.1 Armatimonadaceae bacterium | reverse complement strand
CCCCCCCCCCCCGCCGCTCCGGAGGAATTCCTCCTTCAGGGAACCTGGGGGTGCACCGGTTCAGGCGCGCCCGCACCGCCCGAAGGCCGTCAGGAGCGCCCGCCTCCGGAGGCGGGCGTCATGAGCGATTCGCCCATTGTTCGTCCACCTCCTTTCTTCAGAGATACCTCCCTATCGCCGCCCACCGCCCCGCCGCTAAACAGTCAGGCACTGGACGCGCGGTAAAAGTCATGCTAATATATTGACGGATATCAAACTGTTCGCATCTTGAAACGAGACATCAGCGATGGCGCGCGAGAAGGACGGCAAAGAGGCTAAGGAGGGCAAGGACGGCAAGAGCCGCAAGCGCGAGCTTGCGGAAGCCGCCGCACGCCGCAGCGCCCTCGAAGCGATCGCCGAGCAGTTCAAGGCCCTGGGCGACCCTACCCGCCTCGCCGTGGTCATGTACCTGAGAGTTCGCGCGGCGGATGCCGGGCAGCAGGCGCTCCTTCCCCTCTCCAATCCCGGTACCGATGCGGACGATGAAGAGGAAGCGGAGGAACAGGACGAGCGAACGGGCGGCATCCCGGCGGGCGCGGCGACGGTCGGCGAGATCGGCTGCCACGTCTTCGGCACGGAGAAGGCCGCCTCCACGCTCTCGCACCACCTCAAGGAGCTGCGCCGGGTGGGTCTGGTGCGGATGAAGCGGCGCGGAAAGAATATGCTCTGCAGCGTGGCCCCCGAGGCGGTTGCCCGACTGGCTGCCTACCTGCAGGGTCTGCCCGGCGGCGGAGAGGGGCTCACCGCCCCCCCCTCGGGCAGGGACGACGAAAGACCGGGAGAACACGACGGCAGCGATGCCGTGGGGGCCGCGACGACGCCCCGCTGAGGACCATGGATACGACGACGAACAACACCCCGATGCCGGGGCATTTCACCACACGCCGCAAGTTCGATGCCGGGATGGACGCCGTACGGGCGGACATGATCTGTATGGGGGAGACGGCCGCGCACCTCCTTTCCGACGCCGTACGGGCGCTGGAGACGGGGGACGTCGAGCTTGCCCGCTCGGTCGTCACCCGGGACGGCAGCGTCAACGCCCTCGACCGGGACGTCGAGGAGCGAACGCTCACGCTTCTCGCGACGCAGCAGCCGCTCGCCATCGACCTGCGCTTCCTGACGATGGCGCTGAAGATGGTCACGGACCTGGAGCGGATCGGCGACCACGCGGTCAACATCGCCCGCACCGCCGAGCGACTGGCCGAGGCGAAGGTCGCTTACGTTCCGCTGATCGACGTGCGGCGCATGGGCGAGGTAGCGCAGCGTCTCCTCCAGGCCGCCGTCTCCGCCATCGCCTGCCGGGACGCGGAAGCGGCACACGCGGCGTCGGCCCTGGACGACGAGCTGGACGTGCTCTACAAGGAAGCCCAGCGCGAGCTGCGCGCCCGCCTGCTCGAAGACCCGCGGCAAGTTCCGCTCATCTCGCACCTGCTGTTCGTGACGCACTACCTGGAGCGCATCGGCGACCACGCGGCGAACGTCGCCGAGCGCCTGGAGTTCATCGAGACGGGCGAACCCCTCCTGCCCCGCGCGGAGGCTGCGGCCGCTGCCGCCGCGGCGGCAGCGCGCGTCGGCAGCGGCGTGGCGTAGTCGCACAGAAAGCGGGCGGGGGCCGACACGGCCCCCGCCCGTTTTTCTTTTCCGCCTGGCAGGCAGGGCGGCGCAGTGTCCGCGTGGAAGATTCCTGGCACGGGCCGCGCCGCGCCGCGCGGGTCCGGAAGGAGGTTCGCGCCGTGGTCCCCCTGCTGATCGTGCTGGCCGTCCTTGTCGTCGCCGCGTACGTCGCCCTGCCACTCGTCATCAAAGCCTCGCAGAAGATGGCGATGCGGCCCGAGTTTTACACGCTCACCCCCGAGCAGCTTCCGCCCTCCCTGTCCGAGTACGTCTACGGCACCGCCGCGGCCCTGCGCGAGCACGGCTTCGAGCCCGCCGCCTACCTGACGATGCCGAACCAGGTGCCCAACGTCCGCGCCTACCTCATCCTGCTGATGAACCGCGAGGCGGGGGACAAGGCGATGGTCACCGCGATGATAGGCGAGCAGGACGGCGTCCCCACCAGCGTCACCCGGTACCTGGAGTTCTCCACCCGGTTCTCCGGCGGCGAACTGTTCGACACCTACAACGCCAGGACGCTCTCCTCCTTCCCGCCGGGCCCGAAGACCTTGAAGACGCAGGTCCCGAGCGTCGAGGACCCGCAGGCACTCTACCGCCTGCACCGCTGGCAGATGGAGCGCTCCGGCGTCGCGGGCGAAAAGTCCATGCCCGAGCCGGGCCAGGAGGTCGCCTACCTGACCCGCGCCATGCAGGAGGACTACGAGCAGCAGGTGCGCAACGGCATCCTCGCCCGCGACGACGCGGCGGGCGTCTACCGCCCCACCCTCGGCGGCGCGTACCGCATGACCTGGGGGCTGATGTTCCCGTTCAACCTGCTTCGCTTGCGGGCGCTGCGGCGCCGGGAGCAGGATCTGCTCGCGCAGTTCCGGCGCGAGACCGCCCAGGAGACGCTCGCGGAACGCAAGCGCGCCAGCGACGCGGGCCTTTAAGAGGGCGGACAGGGAAGCGGCAAGGCGGGCGCGGGGCTATGGGGCTATAATGTGGCAGTAGCATGAGAGTATTAGCCATTAGCCACTCGTGCGTTCTCCCGGTTAATCAAAGGGTTTTCGCCACTTTAGAGGAACGGACGAAGGCGCGCATAGCACTGCTGGTACCGGAGCGATGGATTAGCGAATACGACGGCAGTACTATTGTCGCCGAACAACTTGAATCCTCAGCCTATCGCTTCATTACGGCCCCTGTCGCTGGAAGGGGCAATATCAACCTTCACACGTATACCCGCCTGCCTCTCCGCGAGATCAAGGCATTTAAACCGGACGTCGTGCTGTCCGGGCAGGAGCCTTATAGTCTTAGCGGCCTCCAGGCCGCTTGCCTTGCTTCATTTCTTCGCGTTCCCTTCCTGTTTCAGACGAACCAGAACATTCTGAAGCACTACCCTCCCCCTTTCTCTTGGATCGAAAGCCTATCGTTTAAACGAGCAGCGGTAGCCCTTGCGTATTCGGAAGAGGCACGTCAGGTAATGCTCAGCAAGGGGTTACGACGCCCCTCTGCCGTGCTGCCATACGCAACTGACCTGGCACGATTCACCCCACGGGCGGGTCCCTCGCCCGTGCGGGTACGATTCGACCTCTCTGAGGCTTGGGTGATAGGGTTCTTGGGGCGTCTAGTGCCCGAGAAGGGGCTAGACACGGTTATCGACGCCGTTATCGCGCTGGCAACTGAGTTGCCCAACCTGCGCCTTCTGCTCGTGGGCTCTGGCCCCGAGGAGGCGTCACTGCGCGAACGCGCGGCATTAGGCGGCGTCGGAAATAGGATTATTTTCGCTGGTTCGGTCCCGCACGAGGAAGCGGCTTTGTACCTACAGGCCATGGACGTATTCGTGCTTGCGTCGCGCACCCGCCCGAACTGGAAGGAGCAGTTCGGGCGGGTGTTGATAGAAGCAATGGCATGTGGGGTTCCCGTCGTCGGCTCTGACAGCGGGGAGATACCGAACTTGATTCGTGCCACGGGAGGTGGTCTCGTTTTTCCGGAGGGCGACGCGTCGTCGCTTTCGGAGCGACTGCGAACGCTGTTCGCTGACGAATGCAAGCGACGGACTTTAGGCGAAACCGGTGCGCAGTCGGCAAGGGGATCCTATTCATGCGAGGCGGTAGCCGACCGGCTTTACGAGCATCTTCAAAACGCTGTCGCAACGACGCGACGCGTAGTCGCCTTTCCCTCGGCCACTCCTGACTCGGATTGACTACCACGATGCCCGTCCTTGCGTTCCCGGACCCGCGCCACAGCACCAGGGAGGGCATCATCGCCATCGGCGGTGACCTTCACCCGGACACCCTGCGGCTCGCGTACAGCAAGGGCATCTTTCCCTGGCCCCACGAAGGGCTGCCGCTGCTCTGGTTCTGCCCGCCCCAGCGCGCCCTGCTCGACTTCGCGAACCTGCACGTCCCGGAACGGCTGGCGCGCGCTTACCGCAACTGCGGCTACACGTTCACCATCGACCGCGCCTTCAGCCGGGTCATCCGGCACTGCGAGAGCGCGCCCCGGCCGGGGCAGGAGGGCACGTGGATCACCGCCGAGATCGTGGACGCCTATTGCCGCCTGCACCAGCTCGGCGTCGCCCACAGCGTCGAAGCCTGGGACTCGGGGGGCGACCTCGTCGGCGGCCTCTACGGCGTCGACAGCGGGGGCGTCTTCGCGGGCGAGAGTATGTTCTACAAGCGTCCCAACGCCTCCAAGTTCGCCCTGCTCTTCCTCATCGACCACCTGCGCGCGCGCGGCGCGGACTGGCTCGACATCCAGATGATGACGCCGCACTTCCAGGCCCTGGGAGCGACGGAGGTGCCGCGGGCCGAGTTCCTGAAGCGCCTGAAGGAGACCCAGGCTAAGGGCCTGGGTCTGTTCGACGCACCGACCGCACCCTGACAAGACAAGGAACGTCCATGCAAAAACGTCCCCTCGGCCGCACCGGGGAGAGCCTGTCCGTGATCGGTTTCGGCGGCATCCTCGTTACCAACGCGACCGGCGATGAGGCCGCGCAACGCGTACGCACCGCCATCGACGCCGGGATCAACTACTTCGACGTCGCCCCCTCGTATGGGAACGCGGAGGAGATGCTCGGCCCCGCCCTCGCTCCGTACCGCGACGGCGTCTTCCTGGCGTGCAAGACCACGAAGCGCGACGCCGACGGGGCGCGGGGCGAACTGGAGCAGTCGCTCCGCAACCTCAAGACCGACCGCTTCGACCTGTACCAGTTGCATGCATTGTCGCGGATGGAGGATCTGGACCAGGCGTTCGCGCCGGGCGGGGCCATGGAAACGTTCGCCGCCGCGCGCGACGCCGGGCGGGTGCGATTCCTGGGCTTCTCCGCGCACTCCGCCGAGGTCGCCGTGGAGGCGCTAAGCCGCTTTCCGTTCGATTCCGTGCTGTTCCCGTTCAACTGGGTGACGTGGACCGTCGCGGGGTTCGGCCCGCAGGTGATGGAGGCCGCGAAAGCCGCGGGCGCGGGACGCCTCGCCCTCAAGGCGATGGCGCGCGGCCCCATCCCCGACGGGACGCCGCGTCCGTGGGCGAAGTGCTGGTACGCACCGGTCGAGGACCCGGACGAGGCGACGCTCGCCCTGCGCTGGACCCTCTCCCAGGACGTCACGGCAGCCGTGCCGCCGGGCGAATGGCCGCTGTTCGAGGTCGCCCTGCGAGCCGCCGCTTCAGGCCCCACTCCGCTCTCCCACACCGAGCGGGCAGACCTGGAGGCACGGGCGCGCG
>DATLHN010000640.1:0-8163 GCA_035539875.1 Armatimonadaceae bacterium | reverse complement strand
CGGTGCAGTTCGGAGAGGCCCCAGGGGTCGGTCTCCACCCGCCACACGTCGCGGTCGAGCACTTCGCCCGCCGTGGTCCCGCTCTGCCAGCGGCTTTCGCGCCAGCGGTCCTGCACGGCGCGGACGTCGTAGCGGCGCAGGGTGCCGCTCCTGCGGGCGTAGCGCCAGAAGCGCGCGGGGTCCCCGGCGGCGTCGGTGGCGACTTTCACCTCCTCGTCCAGCAGGTGCCCGAGGGGGAACGTCCACAGCCCGATGCGCCGCGCGCGGGCCAGGGCCCGCGCGCTGACCACGGCGCGGGCACCGAAGCGCGACCGGAGGAAGGCGAGCGTCGCCTCCAGGCGCTCCCTGCGCTCGTGCGGGAGAGCCACGCCGCGCTCGTCCAGAAGCGGCAATTGGAGCGCGCCGCCCGCTCCGAGTCCGCCCACGGTCAGACCGACCTCGGCGAGGGGCTCGTCCACGGGCATCCGGTCGAGGAGGCGCAGCGCGGCGGCGAGCAGCGGGCCGGGCTGCGAGGCGGCGCGGGCGAAGCGCTCCCGCTCCCGCAGGTGCGCCCCGCCCTCCAGCCGGACCAGCAGCTCCGCCTCGCGACAGAAGCCGTGCCCCTCGGCGGCGAGGCGGGCGGCGACCCGGCGGGCCAGTTCCCCGAGCGCGGCCTCGACGCGGGCGCGGTCGTCTGCCGCCCCCTCTTCCCCCTCGTCGAAGCGGTGCGCCTCCCCGACGGTCGGCGGCGGCCAGAGCGGGCGGACGGGGTCGGCGTCGCGCCCGTGCGCCAGTTCGTAGAGAAGCTGCCCGGCCTTGCGCAGCGGCCCGCGCGGCAGGCGGTGGGGCGGTAGGGCGAGCAGGTCGCCGAGGGTGCGGACGCCGAGCTTCTCCAGGCGCAGGCGGGTTGCCCTGTCAACGGGCCTGCCCAGCCGCGGAAGCGCGGCGAGCGGCAGCGACGCGAGCAGGCGCTCCTCCTCCCCGAGCGGGACGGAAAGGCAGCCCCCGCCGCCGCCCGTTGCCGCCGCGGCTCGGGCGGCGAACTTGGTGCGGGCGATCCCGGCGCGCGCGGGGACGCCGACCCGGCGGGCGACCTCCCCGGCGAGGCGGCGCACGTCGTCCAGCACTTCCTGCCCGTCGGGAAGGGCAGCGAAGCAGAGCTCGGGGGTGATCGGCTCGACGGTGTCGCTCAGGCAGGCGAGGGCGTCCCACAGGGGGCGGGCGGCCTCTTCGTAGGCGGGGCGGTCGTAGGGCAGGACGACCAGCCCGGGGCAGAGGGCGAGGGCGGCGTCGGCCCCCATCCCGGGGGCGACCCCGGACGCGGCAGCCTCAGCGGAGGCGACGACCACGGCCCCGCCCTCGGTGAGGGCGATCGGGTCGTCCGGGCACAGATTGGGCAGGCGGGCGCGCTCGGCAGCTATGCCGAGCGATTCGACGAAAAGGCAGGCAGTAAACACTCCGGCGGACTCCCAGTAGTCGGAAAGGCAAATATACGTTTGCTTTCACTGTACCCCGGAGTCGGCCGAAAACTAAAACAAATGTTTTATTGCTCCGCCCGGAACTAGCCCCGGCCCTGATGATCGGCCCATGACGCTGCTGCGTGGATCGTCTTGACAGCGCCAGGGCGTTATGCTAAACTCCCGCTACCACGAAATAGCAAGTCCCTGCCCGGGTGCGGACGCTGACGCTATCACGAAGCAGACGGGGGCTGGCTCAGGCACCGGAATGGCAAGGAAGCAGAACGCGGAGCGGGCGATGCCGCCGACGACTGTGGCGCGACCGGCCCGCCCGACCATAGCGACGATCGCCGCGCACATGGGGCTTTCGCGGGCGACCGTCACGCACGTGCTCAACGGGCGGGCTGGAGAGCAGCGCATCCGGCCCGAGACGCAGCAGCGCGTTCTGGAGGTGGCCCGGGAGCTGGGATACCGCGCGAACGCGTCCGCGCGCGCCGTCCGCGCGGGACGCTTCGGGAACGTCGCCCTGATCCAGTCGCTGCTCGGCGCCTACCTCCCGAGCGAACTGCTCTACGGCCTGACCACCGCGATCACCGACAGGGACCTGCACCTCGTCGTGACCCAGGTGCCCGACGACGTCATCGACGACGACGCCTACCTGCCCCACGCCATGCGCGACCTGTCCGCCGACGGCGCGCTCATCAACCGGCACGTCGGCTACTCCCCGCACCTCCTGGAGCAGATCCACCGACTGCGCATCCCGGCGGTCTTCCTGAACGTCCGCCAGGAGTTCGACTGTATCCACCCCGACGAGGTCATGGGCGGGCGCACGGCGGTCGAGTTCCTGCTGCGCCTCGGGCACGAGCGGATCGCCTTCGTCGAGTCCGAAGTGCCGATCCCGCACTTCAGCGTGTTCGACCGCCGGGAGGGCTACGAGCAGGCGATGGCGGCGGCGGGCAGGCAGCCCCGTGCATACGTCCTCCCCCAGGGCTGGAAGGCGGACGGGCCGGGCAGGCACCCGGACCGGCGGGTAGAGTCGGCGCGGGCGCTGCTGGAGGGGAAAGACCGGCCGACGGCGGTCCTGGCGTACGAGCTGACCGAGGCGATGGCCGTTGTGCACGCCGCGCACCTGCTCGGACTGCGCGTCCCCCGCGATCTGTCGGTCATCCTGTTCCACAACCGCCTCGACGACAGCTATTTCGTGCCGTTCCAGACGGTCAGCAACGTGATGGAGGAGGTGGGCAGGCAGGCCATCGGGATGCTGCTCGAAAAGATGGAAGGCCCGGAGCGCCCCCTGCCGACGCGGGCGATCCCGGTCCGGATGCTCGACGGGGCTACCTGCGCACCGCCGCCCCTACTATCATGAAGGTGAAGGCCAGTCGCTAATTCGATGACGAACCAGACTCACGCTAGCCCGCCTACCGCCCGAACCGCCCGCGCGGCGGGTCGCGCCGCCGCCGCCGCCGCACTGGCCGCGGCCCTCTTCGGCGGCAGCACCGCCGCGCAGGCACCGGCAGGAGGCCCCGGCGCGGCGGCGTCGCAGGCCGCCGCCCCCGCTGCCGCCGTGCGCGCCGTCCTGCGCGCCGACGCGCCACGCCAGACCATCTACGGCTTCGGCGGCTCGATCACCTACGGCGCGGACTCCACCGCCGATTTTGTCGGGCGCGAGGCCGCCTACGAGGCGATCTTCTCCGAGCTTCGGATCGACATCCTGCGCCTGCGCAACTGGCACGGCTACGCCGCCCCGGGCGCGCAGGACCGGTTCGAGGCGGTCACGCGCGAGTACGCCGGGGCGGCGAAGCGGTGGAGCGACCCGGCCCGGCGCGGCCCGGAGAAGGGACCGGTGCGCGTCCTGTTCACGTCGTGGTCCCCGCCGGAGCGGCTCAAGAGCAACAACCGCGTGCAGGGGCGCGAGGACGGCACGGACAAGGGCAAGGAGAACGTCACCCTGCGCCGCCTGCCGGGCGGCAAGTACGACTACGACGGCTACGCCGACTGGTGGCGCGAGAGCCTGGAAAAGTATCGCCAGCTCTCCGGCGGCGCGCTGCCGGACTACATCGCCCTGCAGAACGAGCAGGACTTCCTGCCCTCCTACGAGGGGATGAAGTTCCTTCCGACCGAGGGAATCGGCAAGGGGGGCTACCACTTCGCCGGGTATGACCGCGCGCTCGCCGCCGTCCACGGCCGGCTCGGCGGCGCGTTCGGCGCGTCCGCCCCGAAGATCATCGGACCGGAGACGTTCACGATCCAGGTGCGCGACGGCGTGCTGAACCTGCGCCCGTACGCCGACCCGGCCACCCCGGAGGGGCGCGCGACCCTGGACCGGCTGTGGGGCGTTTCCTTCCACCTCTACGGCTCGGGAGCCGGTCCCAAAGATAACGACCCGACGCAGGCCCGCTTCCGGGCCGCGCTGGCGGAGGCGGCGAAGACGTACCACGACCCGAAGGCGGGCGTGAACAAGCCGCTGTTCCAGACCGAGTACATCGAAGGCGACACCCTCACTAAGCTCGGCGTCATCATGCACGAGTCGCTGACCACGGGCGAGAACGCCGCCTATCTCGTGTGGCTCCTGACACGCCGGTACGACCCGTCCAGTTCCATGCTGGTCTCCTTCAGCATGGACGGTAGCAGAGACATCCGGAAGCACGACCGGTTCTGGGCGATGAAGCACTACTCCTACTTCGTGGGCGAAAACTGGAAGCGCGTGGAAGCCGAGGCGTCGGACCCGGCGGTGAAGCTCTCCGCCTACCGCAGCCCGTCCGGCGCGTCCCTGGTCGCGGTCGCCGTGAACCCGACCGACCAGGCTCGCTCCGTCGTCTTCGCGCCCGACGGGGCGGGATTCGCCGGTCGCGGGACCGCGGAGGCGTACCGCTCGACCGAGGGCGACTCCGGCGAGCACTGGAGGGCGCTCGGGCCGGTCGCGGCCGGGACCGCCGTCGAAATGCCGCCGAAGTCGATGCTGACCCTGCGCTTCACCCAGGCAAGCCCGACGCCGGGGCGGCAGACGGGCCGCCCTTCGGCGGCGGTCCCGAGCCCGCGCGGGGACGAGAACTCGCGGATCGCGCACCAGCAGCTCGTCGCCAAGGCGAAGTCCGGCGGCATCGACCTCTACTTCCTCGGGGACTCGATCACCCGCCGCTGGGGCACCAGCGACCCGGCGTACGCGAAGATGCTGGCGAACTGGAAGCAGAACTTCTTCGGCTGGAACGCCGGCAACTTCGGCTGGGGCGCGGACGGCGTCCAGCACATGCTGTGGCGCGTCCGGAACGGCGAGATGGAGGGCGTGAACCCGAAGGTCGTCGTGATACTCGCGGGCACGAACAACATCGGCAACCGGCCCGCCGACAGCGCGGAGGCCGCGGACGCCAAAGTCGCCGACGTCGTCCGGGGGATCGAGGCGCTGGTCGCCGCCTGTCGCGAGAAGGCCCCCGGGGCGAAGATCATCCTGACCGCTATCTTCCCGCGCAACGACAACAAGGCGGTCCTTCCCGAGATTCGCCGCGTCAACGAGGGGATCGCCCGGCTCGCGGACGGGAAGACGGTCTTTCTCCTCAACGTCAACGACCGACTGGCGGACGCGGGCGGGAACCTGTTCGACGGCATGACCGAGGACGGCCTGCACCTGTCGGTGCGGGGCTACCAGGTCTGGGCGGACGGCCTGCGTCCCCTGCTGACGAAGTTCCTCGGTCCCCCGGCGAAGACCGATCACGCCCCGCCCCCGACCGGCGACCCGTCCGCCGCCCGCCCCGCGGCGGCGGCAACGGGCAAGCCATGAGCGAAGACGCATCACTGCCACACCTGCGCCGGGGCGGGCGCGCCGCCGCGCAGCTGATCGTGGACGGAAAGCCGTTCCTCGTTCTCGGGGGCGAGCTGGGCAACTCGTCCGCCTCCGACCCGGACGAGCTTCCGGAGATGTTCGCGCGGCTGCGCCGGATGCACCTGAACACCGTGCTGACGCCCGTCTACTGGGACCGGGTCGAGCCGCGCGAGGGGGATTTCGACTTCTCGCTGGTTCGCGCCGCGATCGAGGCGGCGCGCGCCGCGGACGGCCTGCGCCTGGTGCTGCTCTGGTTCGGGACGTGGAAGAACAGCATGTCGTGCTACGCCCCCGGGTGGGTCAAGCGCGACGCCGGGCGGTTCCCGCGGGTCCGGCTCCGCTCGGGCGAGGCGACCGAGATCGTCAGCCCGGCCTGCGCGGCGGCGCGGGAGGCGGACGCCCGCGCGTTCGCGGCGCTGATGCGGTGGCTGAGAGAGGTCGACGGCGAGCGGCACACCGTCCTGATGGTGCAGGTCGAGAACGAGGTCGGGATGATCCCGGAGCCGCGCGACCACTCGCCCGGGTCCGAGGCGGCGTACCGGGAGGCGGTGCCCGCCGCGCTACTGTCGCGGCTGACGGCGGGCGAGCTCGGGCCGGAAGTGACGGCGCTCTGGCGGCGGGCGGGCGGGCGCGACGCGGGAACGTGGCCCGAGGTGTTCGGGGAGGAACCGGAGGGCGAAGAGGTCTTTTCGGCCTGGCAGTTCGCCACGTTCGTGGAGGCGGTGGCCGCGGCGGGCCGGGAGGAGTATCCCCTCCCGCTCTTCGCCAACGCCGCCCTGATCCGACCGGGCTACCGGCCGGGACAGTACCCGAGCGCGGGACCGCTGCCGCACCTGATGGAGGTCTGGCAGACCGGCGCGCCGTCGCTGGAGATGCTGAGTCCCGACATCTACTTTCCCAACTTCGGCGAGTGGGCGGGGCGCTACGTCCGCGGCGGCAACCCCCTGTTCGTCCCCGAGATGGCGGCGTCCGCCCGCGTCGGCGGCAACGCGCTCTGCGCCATCGGGCGGCACGGCGCGATGGGCGTCGCGCCGTTCGCCGTCGAGACCACGGACCAGTACCCGCAGATCACGGACTGCTACCGCCTGCTCGCCGGACTGGCCCCGCACATCCTGGAGGCGCAGTGGGACGGAACGATCCTGTGTCTCTCGCCCGAGGTCGCGTTCGACTGGCAGGTCGCCGACGGACCCGAGCGGGGCGAAATGGGCGGGGTCGTCTTCGAGGCGGCGTTCGACCGGGCGGGCGGTGCGTCCGGCGACGGGACGAGCGTACTTCCCACCCTCGGCACGGGACGGTGGGACGCGCCGCCGGGGACGCCCCGCGGGGCGGTCCTCATCCTCCAGAGCGGACCCGAGGAGTTCGTGCTCGCGGGGATGGGCGCGGTCGTCACGTTCGCGCCCGCGGACGGCCGCGGCAGGGTGGGCATCGAATCCGCCCGGGACGGGTGGTACGAGACGGGCGGCGCGTGGCGCGGCGGGCGCTGGCTGAACGGCGACCAGACCCACCAGGGTCGGCACGTCCGCCTCCCGGGCGACACCTGGCGCGTCCAGCGGGTGCGCCTTTACCGTTACACATAGCGGGGACAGAACCGCGCCGACGGCGGCCGCAACCCCGTCGGGGACTCTGGAGTAAACTATGCCAATACACACGAACGATCGTCGTCGCTCGCTCAACATCCCCGCCACGCTGCTGGGACTGGTCGCCCTGGGCGCCGGGGCGCTCGCCGCCTGCGCCGCGAACGAGCCGCAGCAGCCGGCCACAGCCGCCCCGCCGCGCCAGCAGGACGCGCCGTGGAGCGTGCCGCCGCCGCTCAAGGACGCCTACAGGGGGAAGTTCCTGGTCGGCGCGACCCTCAGCACCGCGTCGCTCCAGGGGAAGGCGGCGATGGACGAGGGCATCGCCGCCACTCACTTCGACGCTTTGACCGCGGAGAACGCCATGAAGCCGGACGCGATCCAGCCGCGCGAGGGCGAGTTCCGCTTCGCCGAGGCGGACCGCCTGGTCGAGATCGCCCAGAAGCACGGTGCGACGGCCGTGGGCCACACGCTGGTCTGGCACTCACAGACGCCCCGGTGGTTCTTCGAGGGGCCGGACGGCAAGCCTGCGGACCGCGAGCTGGCGCTGGCCCGGATGCGAAAGCACATCGCTACTGTCGTCGGCCGCTACAAGGGCCGCGTCAAGCAGTGGGACGTCGTCAACGAGGCGATTAACGACGGCCCCGGCGTTCTGCGCGACAGCCCGTGGCGCAAGGCCATCGGCGACGACTACATCGCCGAGGCGTTCAAGGCCGCGCACGAGGCCGACCCGGACGCGATCCTCATCTACAACGACTATAACATCGAGCGCGGCTACAAGCGTCCCAAAGCGCTGGAACTGCTCAAGTCGCTCCTCGACAAGAAGGTCCCGATCCATGGCGTCGGCATCCAGGGACACTGGCGGATGGATAATCCCAACCTCGAAGAGGTCGAGGAGTCCATCCGGCAGTTCGGCGCGCTCGGCCTCAAGGTCATGATCACGGAGCTGGACCTCGGCGTCCTGCCGACCCGATACCAGGGCGCGGACATCAACGCGCGCGAGGGAATGACGCCCGAGCAGCAGGCGGTCATGAACCCCTACACGAAGGGACTGCCCGACGACGTCGCCCGGAAGCACGCCGATATCTACCGGCAGGCCTTCGAGATGTTCCTCCGGCACGAAGATGTGGTCGACCGGGTGACCTTCTGGGGCACGCACGACGGCGGCTCGTGGCTCAACGGCTTCCCGATCCGCGGGCGCACCGACTACCCGCTGCTGTTCGACCGGCAGGGCAAGCCCAAGCCCGCGTTCTTCGCCGTGCGCGAGGCCGCAGGGGGCGCGGCGGCAAAGTGAGGCGGCCCGGTGGCGCCCGCGGATTGGGAAGCCGTTGAGCCA
>DATLHN010000639.1:0-3539 GCA_035539875.1 Armatimonadaceae bacterium | reverse complement strand
CGTCGCCGCGCAGATGCGTAAACGCCCATTGCGCCCGCAGGAAGTGGAAGGGGAGGAGCATCTACGGTTCGCCCCCTCCCTCCTCGTGACTTGCCACCAGCCGGACGTCCGGCCGCGCGCGGTGGAACGCGTGCAGGCGGGTGAGCGTGTCGCGGGCCGCGCGCGGGTCGTCCGCGAAGAGGTCGGTCAGGGGATGGGGAGGCAGGTTCTCGCGCACGGAGCGCGTCCTGTAGGCAGAGTCTGCGAGGAAGAGGGTCGGCGTCTCCGGCGTCTCGGCGTAGAGCCCGATCTGGCCGCGGGCGTGACCGGGCAGCGGGACGAGGAGCAGCGTGCCGTCGCCGAAAAGGTCGCGCGTGGGGCCGAGGTGCGGCAGGTCCGGACCGCCGGAAAAGTCGTCGACCAGGGTAGCCCGGTCGGCGAAGTCGCCCGGCATCAGGAGCGGGAGGAACGCGCGGCGTAGGGCGGGCCACCCCCTGCGCCCGGCGACGTCGGCGTAAGCCGCCCGGCTGGCGACCAGGCGCGCGCGCGGGAAGTCGCGCAGACCGGCGACGTGGTCGGCGTGGAAGTGCGAGACGACGACGGTCCGGACGTCGCCGGGCGACAGGCCGAGCGCGGTGGGCAATTGCGCCGCCAGGGGCAGCTCCGGCGGGAGGCGGAGAGGCGTCGCGCGCCGGTACAGAAAGTACGGCGGGCGGGCCGTCGCGTCCCACAGGCGCGACGCATACCCGGCGTCGAACAGCAGCCAGCCGCGCGTCGCGTGGTGCAGCAGGGCGACCTGCGCGGGCACGTCCACGGTCCGCCGCGCTCCGCCGCGTATCAGGTGGCTCTCCGACGCCCGGCAGTAGCCTGTCGTCAGTACGTGGCAGGCGGTCAGCATCGCGCCGCCGCCGCTCGGGGCCGTTCCGCGTCCGGGAACGCAGCAATGGCGCGCTCGAGCCCCTCCGCGACGGAAACGCGGGGGTGGTAGCCGAGGTCGCGGCGTGCGGCCGAGATGTCGTGCGTCTGCGTGCGGGCCAGGATCAGCGCGCTGTAGCGCGTCAGCGTCGGCTCGCGACCCGTCACGGCCGCGGTCGCCTCCATCACCGCCGCCGCCGCCAGCGCGGCGGGGAGGGGCACGGCGGGAAGGTCGGCGGGGACGCCGAGCCGCCGGAGCAGGTCGCGGATGACGTCCCAGAGGAGAACCGGCTCGCCGTTCGTGATCGTGTACGTCCGGCCGACGGCCGCGGGGGCGTCCGCGGCGAGAAGCAGGGCGTCCACCACGTTGTCGATGCAGGTCAGGTCCACGCGGTTCCGGCCGTCGCCGATCTGCGGGAGGCGTCGGCGGCGCGCGGCGCTTATCACGCGCGGAAGCAGCGCGCGGTCGCCCGGCCCGAACACCGCCTTCGGGCGAAGTATCACGCATTCCAGGGCGTCGCGGGCGGCGTTCACCCGGTCCTCGCCCTCCTTCTTGGTGCGCGAATAGACGCTGGCGAAGCGGCGCGGGTAGGGGGCATCGTCCGTAAGGTCTTCGTGGTCGCGGCCGTCGAAGAGGACGGAGGGGGAGGAGACGTAGACGAGGCGGCGGACGCCGTGCCGTCGGCACCCCTCGACGACCGCCTCGGTCCCGCCGACATTGACCGCCTCGAAGTCGGCCCGCTTCCCCCAGGGCGCGGAGAGCGCGCCGACGTGGTAGACGGCGTCGACGCCCCCTGCGCAGGCCGCGACCACGGCCTCCCGGTCGCGCAAGTCGGCCCGTAGCGGCTCCGCGCCCGCGGCGACGAGGTCTGCGACGGGGCCGAAGTCGCGGCCGAGCGCGCAAACCCGATTCCCGCGCGCCAGCAGCGCGCGTACGAGGTGCGACCCGACGAAGCCCGTCGCGCCCGTGACCAGGACCGTGTTCGTGCTTCCCACTGCCGGATTGTACGCGCGATGCCGGGCAGGCCGCCAGAGACTTTCGGCCCACGGCGACGTTTTCGCTTCCGCGTCCGAAAACGGTGAGTGCGTGCGGACGGCAGCCGCTATACTCGGGACATGGAAACGACGACACTGCCCGACGGGGACGCCTGCTACCGCGCGTTGGAGACGCACGACGTGCGGTTCGACGGCCAGTTCTTCGTGGGAGTGGCCACGACCGGCATCTACTGCCGCGTCGTCTGCCCGGCGAAGACGCCGCGGCGCGAGAACTGCACGTTCTACCCCAGCGCCGCCGCCGCCGAGCGGGCGGGGCACCGCCCCTGCCTGCGCTGCCGACCGGAGCTCGCGCCGGGTTGCGCGCGCGTGGACGCCGCCGAGCGGCTGGCGTCCGCGGCGGCCAGCCGCATCGAGGACGGCGCGCTGACCGAAAAGAGCGTCGAGGCGCTCGCCGCCGAACTGGGCGTCAGCGACCGGCACCTGCGGCGCGTGGTCGAGGACGCGTTCGGCGTCTCGCCCGTAGAACTCGCCCAGACCCAGCGACTCCTGCTCGCCAAGCGCCTCCTCACCGACACGGCCCTTCCCGTGACCGAGGTGGCGTACGCCAGCGGCTTCGCCAGCCTGAGCCGGTTCAACACCCTGTTCCGGGATCGGTACCGGATGAACCCGACGGACCTGCGGCGTCAGGCGAGCGCGGGGGGCGCGGCGGTTGCGAAGGACCGGGCAGAGACCCTGCGCTGCGAGATCGCGTACCGACCGCCGCTCGACTGGCCCGGGCTGCTCGCGTTCGTCGCGGGCCGCGCCTCGCGCGGGGTCGAATCCGCGGGGGAGGGGGGGACCTACCGGCGTACGGCCCGCGTGGGGAAGCTTCGCGGCTGGCTGACCGTCGCGCCCTCGGCACGGCGCGCGGACACACTGACCGTCGAGGTGTCGGCGTCGCTCGCCCCGGCTCTGCCCGCCGTTCTGTCGCGCGTCAAGCGTCTGTTCGACCTCGCCGCCGAGCCGCGTCGCATCGCGGCGCACCTCGGCCCGCTCGCGGCGGAGAACCCGGGCCTGCGCGTCCCCGGCGCGTTCGACCCGTTCGAGATGGCCGTGCGCGCCGTCCTCGGCCAGCAGGTCAGCGTGAAGGCCGCGACCACCCTCTCCGGGCGGTTCGCCGCGGCGCTGGGAGACCCGATCGAAACGCCGTACCCGGAACTGTCGCACCTGTCGCCCACCCCGGAGCGGGTAGCGGCGACGGAATCAGAGCAGCTGACGGCGCTCGGAATCACCCGCGCCCGCGTCGCCACCATCCTGGCGCTCGCCCGCGCGGTGAGCGACGGCGACCTCTCCCTGGAACCGGGCGGCGACCCGGCGGCGACGGTCACGTGCCTCAAGGACCTACCCGGGATCGGCGAGTGGACCGCGCAGTACGTTGCGATGCGCGCGCTGTCGTGGCCGGACGCCTTCCCGCACACGGACCTCGGGGTTTACAAGGCGCTCGGCACGCGCGACCCGAAGCGGGTCCTGGAGATCGCGGAGGCGTGGCGGCCCTGGCGGGCCTACGCCGTCATGCACCTCTGGAAGTCACTGGAAGAGGAAATCGAAAGGTAGATTGCGATGAAGAACGAGCCCCGATACTACGCGCACTACGACAGCCCCGTCGGCCC
>DATLHN010000638.1:0-3256 GCA_035539875.1 Armatimonadaceae bacterium | reverse complement strand
CACGAACTGCACCTCCTGCCACGGCAAGGACGCCCAGATGGGGGGGCTGCGGCTCGACTCCCGCGCTGCGCTGCTGAAGGGCGGCGACGGCGGCCCGGGAATGGTCGTCGGCGACCCGGAGAAGAGCCTGCTGGTCGAGGTGGTGCGCCACACGGGCAAGATCAAAATGCCGCAGGGCGGCAAGCTCAAGCCCGAGGAGATCGCCGCGCTCGAGGCGTGGGTGAAGATGGGCGCACCCTGGCCGGAGTCGAACAAGGTTGCCGCACCCGCGCCTGCGGGGGCGAACACTCTCTGGTCGCTGAAGCCCGTGGTGAAGCCGATTCCGCCGAAGGTGAACAACGCCACGTGGGCGGCGGGCGCGCTCGACCGGTTCGTCCTGGCGAAGCTGGAGGCGCAGGGGCTGAAGCCGTCGCCGCCCGCGGACCGGCGGACGCTGCTGCGCCGGGTGTCCTACGACCTGACCGGCCTGCCGCCGACCGCGGAAGAGGTCGCGGCGTTCGTGGCGGACAAATCGCCGGACGCCTACCGCAAGGTGGTGGACCGGCTGCTGGACTCACCCCGCTACGGCGAGCGGTGGGCGCGCCACTGGCTGGACCTCGCCCGTTATTCGGATACCAAGGGGTACGTCTTCGTCGAGGATCGCAACTATCCGAACGCCTACACCTACAGGAACTGGGTCATCAAGGCGTTCAACGACGACATGCCGTACGACCGGTTCGTCCAGTACCAGCTCGCGGCGGACCGGATGCCCGGCGCAGACCCCGCGCAGCAGGCCGCGCTCGGCTTCCTCACCGTCGGGCGTCGCTTCCTGAACAACCAGCACGACATCATCGACGACCGTATCGACGTCACCATGCGCGGGCTCCAGGGGCTGACCGTCGCCTGCGCGCGCTGCCACGACCACAAGTTCGACCCGGTCCCGACCCAGGACTACTACTCCCTCTACGGCGTCTTCGCGTCCAGCGTCGAAGCGTCGCCGCCGATCTCGCCGAAGCCGATCTCCGAGCCGTGGGTGGCGCACGACGCGAAGGTGAAGAAGGCCGACGAGGAGCGGACGAACCTCCTGCGCGCCCAGATCAAGCGGCTGCGCGACCTGGTGGGAGACGAGAAGACCGCCGCCACCGTGGCGGAGCCGGTAAGGAAGGCGCTCCAGGGCTTCCGCGAGCGCGAACTGCCCGACGACAAGGAGCGAGCCGCCATCGAGCCCGCGTTCGAGGCCCCGGCCCGTGAGCGGATAGCGGCGCTCGCGGCGGAGCTGGAAACCCTGCGCAGGAGCTACCCGCCGAAGCCCGAGTTCGCTATGGCGATGGCGGATTCGCCCAGCCCGCACCACGCCCGCGTCCTCCGGCGCGGTAACCCCGGCACCCCCGGCGACGAGGCCCCGCGCCGCTTCCTGCTCGCGCTGTCGAAGCCGGGGGGCGAGCGGCCGGTCTGGAACCAGGGGAGCGGGCGTCTGGAACTCGCGCGGGCGATCGCGTCGAAGGAGAACCCGCTGACCGCGCGCGTCTTCGTCAACCGCGTCTGGGCCGGGCACTTCGGCAGCGGGATCGTGCGCACGCCCTCGGACTTCGGGCGGCAGGGCGAGAAGCCGACCCATCCGGAGCTTCTGGACTGGCTCGCGGCGACCTTCGTGGAGCAGGGGTGGTCGGTCAAGCAGCTGCACCGGATGATCGTGCTTTCCAGCGCCTACCGCCAGTCGAGCGCGTACCGGCCCGACGCCTACGCGGCGGACGCGGACAATCGCCTCGTCTGGCGGATGAACCGCCGCCGCCTGGACATGGAGCAGATGCGCGACACCCTGCTGAACGCGTCCGGGAAGCTGGACACCGCCGCGGTCGGCGGCCCTTCGGTCGAACTGTGGGAGGGCGACTACTCCACCCGGCGCACGGTCTACGGGCGCATCGAGCGGCAGAACCTTCCCGGCGTGTTCCGCACCTTCGACTTCGCCAGCCCGGATACGAGCAGCGCGGGCCGCTTCCAGACCACGGTGCCGCAGCAGGCGCTCTTCCTGATGAACAGCCGCTTCGCGGGAGATCAGGCGCGCGCGCTGGCCGCGCGTCCCGAGGTCGCGAACGCGAAGGACGACGCGGCCCGCGTCCGCGCGCTCTACCGCCGCCTGTTCGGGCGTCAGCCGGACGCCGACGAGCTGGCGCTCGGGGTGGCGTTCCTGGGCGGGACTGAGGAGCCGGCGTACGCCACGGCCCCTGTCTGGCGCTACGGCTACGGCCCGCTCGACGAGAAGGCGGGGCGCGTCGCCGCCTTCACGCCGCTGCCGCACTTCACCGGGGGGGCGTACCAGGGTGGCCCGAAGCTGCCCGATCCGAACCTCTCGTTCCTGATGCTGAGCCCCCAGGGCGGGCACACCGGGAAGAGCGACGACCGGTCTCCCGTCCGCCGCTGGACCGCCACGCGTCCCGGGGCGGTGAAGGTAAGCGGGACGCTCAAGCACGGGAACAAGGAGGGCGACGGGGTGGAAGGCGTGGTCGTCTCCAGCCGGAGCGGGATCGTGGGACGCTGGATCGCCCACAACGGCGAGGCGAAGACGGAGGCGACGGTCGCCGACGTGCGGCCGGGCGACACGCTCGACTTCGTGGTGCGCCCGCGGGGCAGCGACGCGTTCGACTCGTTCCAGTGGTCGCCGCAGGTGACGGACGCCGCCTCCGGCAAGCCGCTCGCCCGCGCGGACAAGGACTTCGGAGGACCGCCCGCCCCGCCGACCACGAAGCGCGAGCGGTACGCCCACGCGCTCCTGATGACCAACGAATTCCTCTTCGTGGACTGAATGCATGAATAACGGCCCGCGCCCCAACGTTGTCCTCGTCCTCACCGACGACATGGGATACTCCGACCTCGGCTGCTACGGCGGCGAGATCGAGACGCCGAACCTGGACTCGCTCGCGGCGGGCGGACTGCGCTTCACGCAGTTCTATAACGCCGGGCGCTGCTGCCCGACCCGCGCCTCCCTGCTCACGGGCCTCTACGCCCACCAGGCGGGAGTCGGCTGGATGACCGACGACTACGGCCACGAGAGCTACCGGGGCGACCTGAGCCCGCGCGCCGTCACCATCGCGGAGGCGCTGCGCCCGGCGGGTTACCGCACCTACCTCTCCGGCAAGTGGCACGTCTGCCGCGACGCCGGGCCGGACGGGCCGAAGGGGAGCTGGCCGCTGCGGCGCGGCTTTGACCGCTTCTACGGCACCATCACCGGCGCGGGCAGCTACTACGACCCGACCACGCTCTGCCGCGGCGAGACGTT
>DATLHN010000637.1:0-3267 GCA_035539875.1 Armatimonadaceae bacterium | reverse complement strand
CGCCTGGAAGCGGGGGCACTTCGCCTGGGAGTACAAGGGGCGGCGCAAGAACCTGGGGGACGCCTACCGGCAGCTTCTGGCCTACAAGGACGACCTGGAGAACCCGCCGCTGCTCGTGGTCTGCGACCTCGACCGGTTCGAGGTACACACCAACTTCACCGGGACCGTGAAGCGGGTCTACGCGTTCGACCTGGACGCGCTCGCGGAGAACCGGGCGCAGGCCGCGCCGGGCTGCCACGGCGTCGCGCCGCTGGACGTGCTGCGGGCGTGCTTCTTCGAGCCGGAGCGGCTGCGGCCCGAGCGGACGACGGCGCAGGTGACCGAGGAGGCCGCCCGCGAGTTCGGGCGCGTCGCCCGGTCGCTGATGGCGCGCGGGGCCGAGCCGCACGCGGCGGCGCGCCTGCTGATCCGGGTGCTGTTCTGCCTCTTCGCCGAGGACGTCGCCCTGCTGCCGCGCGGCGTCTTCGAGCGTCTGCTGGAGAACACGCGCACCCGGCCCGAGGAGTTCACGCGCCGCCTCGGCACGCTGTTCGACGCGATGGCGACGGGCGGGGCGTTCGGCGCGGACGACATCCGGCACTTCAACGGCGGCCTGTTCTCCGACGACGAGAGCGGCGGCGCAAGCGCGGCGGGCGTGGCGGTCGATTTCGCTCCCGAGGACGTGGCCGCGCTGGCGAAGGCGGCGAAGCTGGACTGGTCGAGCATCGAGCCGAGCATCTTCGGGACGCTGTTCGAGCGGAGCCTCGACCCCGCGAAGCGGTCCCAACTGGGCGCGCACTACACGAGCCGGGAGGACATCCTGCTGCTGGTGGAGCCGGTGCTGATGGCCCCGCTGCGCCGCCGCTGGCAGGAGGTGCGGACCCGGGCGTCCGCGCTGCTGGACCGGCGTTACAAACTGATGGAGGCGACCCCGGGTCACGTCCCGACGCCCGCCGACCGGGCGCAGGCGACGCGCCTGGACGCGGAGATGACGCGCCTCCTGCAAAGCTTCGCGGGCGAGGTGGCGTCGGTGCGCGTGCTGGACCCCGCGTGCGGCAGCGGCAACTTCCTGTACGTGTCGCTGCGCCAGCTTCTGGACCTGGAGAAAGCCGTTATTACGTTCGCGTCGGGCGTGTGCGGCCTGACGGGGTTCTTCCCGCGCGTGGCCCCGGAGCAGATGCGCGGCCTGGAGGTGAACGACTACGCGCACGAACTGGCGTCGGTGACGGTGTGGATCGGCTACATCCAGTGGATGCGGGAGAACGGGTTCGGCGACCCGGGCGACCCGGTGCTGCGCCGCCTGGACGATATCCGCCACCAGGACGCGGTGCTGGCGATGGGGGAGGACGGGATGCCGACCGAGCCGCCGTGGCCCGATGCCGACGTGATCGTGGGCAACCCGCCCTTTCTGGGCGACAAGAAAATGCGGGCGGAACTGGGCGACGACTACGTGGACGCTCTGCGCGGCCTCTACGCGGGCCGCGTTCGGGGCGGGGCCGATCTGGTGTGCTACTGGTTCGAGCGCGCCCGCGCGTTGATCGAGGCGGGGGAGGTCCAGCGGGCGGGGCTATTGTGTACCAATTCCATCCGGTTCGGCGAAAACCGCAAGGTTTTGGACCGTATTAAAGAAACGGGCGACCTGTTCATGGCTCGCGGTGATCGACCGTGGGTCCTTGACGGGGCCGCCGTCCGCGTTTCGATGATCGGCTTTGACGACGGCTCGGACACGGAACGCACTCTGGAAGGTGTATCCGTTTCCGCCATCAGTCCGGACCTTACTGCACGCGGCGTGGATGTAACGACGGCAGCGATACTTCCCGAGAACGCGGGTATCGTGTTCCTCGGCATGATGAAAGCCGGGCCATTTGACCTCGACGGTGAAACGGCACGCGCTATGCTCTCCGCTCCCGTAAACGTAAACGGACACCCAAACGCCGATGTGGTTAAACGCCGACTCGGAGGACAGGACGTGACCGGCAGATAGCGCGACGTGTGGATCATCGACTTCGGGGCGAGTATGGGGGAAGAGGAGGCATCGCTCTACGAACTGCCCTTCGAGTACGTCCGTACCCACGTCAAGCCGTTGCGCGACGTAAACAATCGCGAACGAATGCGGCGTCTCTGGTGGCTTCACGGGGAAGCTCGCCCAGGTCTGAGGCACGCCTTAGAAGCGTCTACGCTTCTAAGGCGACGGTGCATCGTAACGCCGGAAGTCGCCAAGCATCGCCTATTCGTCTGGATGCCGACTGACACCGTTCCGGACCACACCTGTCATGTCTTCGCACGCGACGACGACTACTTCTTCGGCGTCCTGCACTCTCGGGTCCACGAACTTTGGTCACTTGCCGTCTGCAACTTCATGGGTAAGGGTAACGACCCGCGATACAACTCCTCGCGGACCTTCGGCACGTTCCCGATGCCCTTCCCGCCGGGGAAGGAACCGGGCGAGGACGACCCCCGCTACCCCCTCGTCGCCGCCATCGCCGACGCCGCCCGCGACCTCAACGACAAGCGCGACGCCTGGCTCAACCCGCCCGGCGGGGCCGACCCCGCCGAAATCAAGAAGCGCACCCTCACCAACCTCTACAACGCCCGCCCGACCTGGCTCGCCAACGCCCACGCCCGCCTCGACCGCGCCGTCTACGCCGCCTACGGCTGGCCCGAAGCGGGATGGCCCGAAGCCCACGACCCCGCTTCGCTCCCCGACGACGAACTGCTCGCCCGCCTGCTCGCGCTCAACCGCGAACGGAGTTACGGGCCGGTGGGACCGCGCCACGCGCGCGCCGTGGACTGAAGTCCCGGCTTCTGCCGATCAAGCCCGCCTCCGCGGGCTATCGAATAAGGGGTCGGTACCCGCTCGCCGGAGAACCCATCGAACCCCGCAGCCCGCGGAGGCGGGCTTGATCGGCAGGAGCCGGTGGTTTCAACCACCGGCACGATGCGGTCCACCGGCACGATGCGGTCCACCGGCACGGCCGCCCGCAAGAACCCACCGACGGCACGGCCCCCTCTAAGCGCCCCGGCGCGTCTCGCCGCCCGGCGTGCCGGGGTTGTCTACGCCGCCGTCGGTCGCGTTGTGGGCGTCGTACCGCGCACTGGCGTTGCCCTGGTTGTTGTCGGGTGCGCCGAGGTCGCCCGTGGTCGCGCTGTGGGTGCCGCCAACCGCCGGGTCGGCCGCTGCGTCCCCGTCCTCCCCCGTGCCCATCAGGTTCGCCTGTTCCTGGACGCCCGACCCCCGGCCCACGTTGCCGCGGACGTTGGTCATCTTGCCGCCGCCGCCCGACCCGC
>DATLHN010000636.1:0-3210 GCA_035539875.1 Armatimonadaceae bacterium | reverse complement strand
GCCTCCAGACGAGCGTGTCGCCGGTCACGTCGCCGGAGGCGATCTTCGCCTGGAGCGCGGCGGCGTCCGCCGGGCCCTGCTGCTGGCCGTTTACGGCGTAATACCACTGCGCCTGGGCGGGGAGCGGGGGCGGAGCGCCCGCTGGCGCGCCCGCCGCGCCGGTCGACTGCTGTCCGGTCTGGAGGTTCTGCATCATCTGGTTGCCCAGCGCGACGCCCATCGCCATGTCCATGGCGGGGTTGCCGCCGCCGGGGTTCTTCGCCGAGGCTTCGATGGCGTTCGCGGCCTGGAACTGGGTGTACTTGCCCATGTCGCCGATGATGCCCATCTGCGTCCGCTTGTCGATGGCCGCCTCGACCTCCGGCGGAAGCCCGATGTTTTCGATGACGATCCGCATCACCTCCAGGCCGAACTCGGAGAACTCGGGCTGGAGCGCGCGGCGCATCGTCTCGCCGATCTCCTCGTACTTCGCGGCGAAGTCGTAGACCGAGATGCCGGACTTGCCCAGCCACGCGGCGAACTGGCTCACCAGGTAGGCCCGCAGCGTGTCCGAGATGTCGTCCGTCTCGAACGAGGCGTTGGTGCTGATGGACTGGCGCAGCAGCGTCGCCGGATGGG
The DNA here is from genome assembly GCA_035539875.1 of Armatimonadaceae bacterium. Taxonomy (GTDB): domain Bacteria; phylum Armatimonadota; class Armatimonadia; order Armatimonadales; family Armatimonadaceae; genus CALEKU01. The sequence continues at coordinate 2,592 of DATLHN010000636.1, read as the reverse complement.
CCACGCGCACGTTGTAGCTGCCGTAGGCCCGCAGCCGCACCGGCCCCAGCTCCGGGTCGCGCAGCGTGATCGGGTTCGACGTCCCCCACTTCAGGTTGGTGAACTGCTTCGAGTTGAAGAAGTAGACCTCCGCCTTGAAGGGGGAATTGAAGCCGTACTTCCAGCCCTGGAGGGTCGAAAGGATCGGCAGGTTCTTCGTCTCCAGCGTGTAGGTGCCGGGCGGGAACTCGTCCGCCACCTGGCCCTCGCTGACGAAGACCGCCTCCTGGCCGGGCCGGACGATCAGCTTCGCGCCGTTCTTGATCTCATTGCCGTGCCGCTCGAAGCGGTAGGCGATGGTGTCGCTGCTGTCGTCGAGCCACTCGATGATGTCGATGAACTCGCCGCGCAATTTATCAAAAATACTCATCGGTTACTCCTTGTCCGCTATCGGGCGGCGCCTGTGGGAGCGGCCTCGTCGCCTGCCGCCATGCATCCGACACGCGAAAGGTTCGATAGGTCGCAGTCCGAAACCTGCAAACGGGCGACGAAGGCGACCCGTGCGCTCGCGCCGAACCTGTAGCCGCGGAGAAACCGGAGAGCGGAGGCTAAGCATCCATGGCGCAACCGCAGACGACGACGCGCGGGGCGTGGTTCCCGGAGGCGCGGTACGGACTTTTCATTCACTGGGGACCGTACGCGCAGTACGGGCGGGGCGAGCAGGTGCTGTTTCGGGAACGCCTCGACCAGCGTGAGTACGCGGCGCGAGCCTGCGCGTGGAACCCCGCCGACTTCGACGCGCGGGCGTGGGCGCGCACGGCGAAGCGCGCGGGCTTTCGCTACGCCGTGCTGACCGCACGCCACCACGACGGCTTCTGCCTCTGGGACTCGAAGGTCACCGATTATACGAGCGCGGCGCAGGCCCCGAAGCGCGACTTCGTGCGCGAGTACGCCGACGCGTTCCGCGCGGAGGGGCTGAAGGTCGGCCTTTATTACTCGCTCGCCGACTGGTGCGTCCCGGCCTATTACCTCGGGCCGCGCCGCGACCCGGCCGGGTGGACGCGCTTCCGCGACTACGTCCACGCGCAGGTGGAGGAACTGCTGACCGGCTACGGCCCGCTCGCCACCTTCTGGTTCGACGGGGCGTGGCCGCGCAACGCCCGCGCGTGGGAGAGCGAGCGTCTCGTGGCGCGGATGCGGCAGCTCCAGCCCGACATGCTCGTCAACAACCGGCTCGACGCGAACGACCCGGAGGAGGGGCCGGGCCTCGGGGCGGACGGCAAGTCCGTGGAGGCGGCGGGCGAGTCGCGCCTACTCGGCGACTTCGGGACGCCCGAGCACCACATCACCGCGGAAAAGGGGCGGCTCTGGGAGTCGTGCCAGGTGACGACCTGGCGGCTCTGGGGGTACGCGGCGGGTGAGCGTTGGCGTCCCGCCGACCTCTGGTTGGACATGCTGACCGAGGCGACGGCGAAAGGCGGCAACCTGCTGCTCAACGTCGGCCCCGACGGCGACGGAAGGCTGCCCGCGCCGTTCGTCGAGCGGGCGGAGCAGGTCGGCGAGTGGCTGCGGGTCCACGGCGAGTGCGTCTACGGCCCGAACGCCGCCGACGGCGCGGGTCCGGGGGCGAACGACGTCACCGAGGCCGTGACCTACGGGCGGCAGATCGTTAAGGGGAACTCGCTCTACCTCCTCTTTCGCTTCTGGCCGGGTGAGCCGACTTTCCGGCTGGCGGGCCTGGAGACGCGTATCCGTTCGGCCACCCTGCTGACGACCGGCCGGACGCTCGGCGTCGTGCAGTCGGCGGACGAAGTGACCCTCTCCGGGCTGCCGCCGGAGCGGCCGACCCCGCTCTTCCCCGTCGTCCGACTCGACTGCGACGGCCCGCCCGCGCCGCGACCGTGGGCCCGGGAGCGTCTCTGGTCCGGCGACCCGCTCGTCATGGCGGAATGGGCGGGGACGCGCGGCACCTCCGTCCGGGCCGACGGCTATCAAGAGGGCGAACCGGCGCGATAAGAGATCATGTGCCACTTCATCACGGCCCTCGTGCCACCAGAAGCCGATAGGGACGCGCTGATTCGCCGGACCGGCTGGCGCGAGATCGAGAACCCCTCCGTCCGCGCGCAGATCGGGCCCGCCGACCTCTGCCTGCTGACCACACGGGCCATGTGCGACTGTGGCACCCCGCTCGGAAGCCTGGCCGAACGGAACCCTGCCGCGGCCGCAGGAGACCTCGACGCCGAGGCCCGGAAGCGGCGAAAGCAGGGATGGAGCGAGGACAAAATTCGGCGCTGGCTCGCCGAGAAGAGCGGCCAGGCGGAGAAGCAGGGGCGCGTCGAGGCGGCGCGGACGGAACAGGCCGCGCGGGACGTCCGCCGCTGGGTGGATCTGCTGACGGAGATACTCCATACCGGCCTGACGCCGCGTATCGGCCTGCTGCTCCACTGGTACCGCATGGGCGTCGAGACCGAACGGGTCCCCATCACGCGTCAGGAATGGCTCGACTTCGCCGACCTGACCGGCGACTTCCTGCTCCGCATCGACGAGGACGTCGTGTACCATTTCGCCCGCTGATCCGGAGGAAACGCGCGCGTCGCTCGCGAACCCTCCTGC
>DATLHN010000635.1:0-4114 GCA_035539875.1 Armatimonadaceae bacterium | reverse complement strand
GGACATGTTCGACTGCGTCCTCCCCACCCGCCTCGCCCGCAACGGCGCCCTCTACACCTCCCGCGGCCGTATCAACATCGCCAACGCCCGCTGGGCCGACGAAGAAGGTCCCCTCGACCCCGACTGCGACTGCCGCGTCTGCCGCCGCCACAGCGCCGCCTACCTGCGCCACCTCCACCAGGCCAACGAGATCCTCGGCGCGCAGCTCGCCACCTACCACAACCTCGCCTTCTACGCCCGCCTCATGGCCGACATCCGCGCCGCCCTCGACGAAGACCGCTTCCCCGCCTTCCGCCAGGCCCGCCTCGACGCCTGGTCCCGCCCCCCGCAGAATTTTACGGAACCAGATTAAGGCCCACGTTTAACCCCACCGACCCGCGGCTATATACAGGACGTAAGATGTTCGACCCCTACCGCAAGCAAGCGGACGGGTCCCGTAACCGAAATCCTTTCGGAGGACGATAAACAATGCTCGAATTTCTGATCTTCCTGCTCGTCGGTCTTATCGCGGGCGTTCTCGCTAAAGCCATCATGCCGGGTGCGGCCAACGAGCCGGGTGGCTGGCTGATGACGATGATCCTGGGCGTAGTGGGTGCTTTCCTTGGCGGTTTCGTCGGACGCGCCCTTGGGTTCGGCGCCGCGGCGGGTTCGTTCTCGCTGGCGGGCATCCTGTGGGCGACCGTTGGTGCGATCCTCGTAATCGCCATTATGCGCCTGGTAACGGGCGGACGCCGAACGGTATAACCCGTTCGCGGGCTACGATGTTCTGAAAAGACGGCTGGCTTCGTGCCAGCCGTCTTTTTGCCGCCTTGCCTACGCCTCGACTCGTTCGGCCTGACGGTCAGTGATAGCGGGTTTGATGGGCTACGACAGGTCTTAAGAGTGTGCTCCGCACTTTACCCGCGTAGAGATTCTCGTGGCGATCGCCATTGTAGCGACCCTGGCGGCCATGCTTTTCCCGGCCGTCGCCCAGGTATGCCACGCGCTCCCGGCGAAGCACGGGGATAAGGCCGCCGAAGCGGAATCCACGCCGCAGGAGATCGCCTGGGCGGCGTTCCCGGATCGGGAGCACCGGCCGCCGATGCAGTTCGCCCCGTTTCCGTAGACAGAATTCGGAGCAGTGCGGGGTCCGTTTGCGGGATAAAATAGGAAGTTCTCTTTACTTGACGGCCTTTGCTCTCTCTGGTAAACTATGCACGTTTCGGGCGGGGAGACGTGTGCCTGGTCGCGGGCTAGGAGACGGCAGACGCGACAGCAACGGTTTTCTCCACCCTCCCAAGTTAAGGTAGCGGGAACGTGCCGGAATTGCCGGAGGTAGAGACGCTGCGGCGTGGTCTGGAGCGGCGGACGCTTCATAGACGCATCGGCGATGTGGTGGTTGTGAACGAGCGGGTCCTGAAGGGTCAGTCCCCGTCTGTGTTCCGAGAGCGCGTCGTCGGCACCCGGGTCACCGAGGTGCGGCGGCGGGGCAAATACCTCCTGGTTCGGCTTGATGCGGCGGAACCCGCGTCCCCGTCCTCTGCGGCGAAGACCGCCCCCCCTACTTTCCTCTGCATTCACCTGAAGATGCGAGGGCAGTTGTTGTTGGAGACGGCAGCGACGCCCGCAGGACGCTATCATTGTGTGACCCTGCGGTTGGATGCCGAAGGTGATGCGGAAGTAGAGTTACTGCGCTTCTACGACATGTGGACGTGGGGCGAGATGCGCGCTCTGACAGAGGAAGAGCTGGCGGTCGCGGTGCCCGCCCTCGAAGCGATGGGCCCCGAGCCTCTGGAGGAGGCGTGGGGCGGCGGGGAACTGGCGGCGCGGCTCCTCGGACGGCGGACGGCGATCAAGTCGACGCTTCTGGATCAGCGCGTGGTCGCGGGCGTGGGTAATATTTATGCCGACGAGTCGCTCTTTCGGGCGCGGATACACCCGGAGCGGCAGGCGGGTACGCTCACGCGGGAAGAGGCGGACATTCTGTCCGCCAGCATTCGAAGCGTGCTGACGGAGGCCGTCGAGGGGCACGGCACCGGGTCTGATGAGTATACGGACCTGGCCGGTATGTCCGGGGGCTACACCCCGAAGGTCTACGATCGTGGTGGCCAGCCCTGTCCGGAGTGTGGGACGGCGCTGTCCCGAATCCGGTTGGGCGGGCGAGGCACCGTTTTTTGCGGAGACTGCCAACCCGAAGCCGGGCAAGCTTGACTATAACTTGGATAACTTATAAGGAAAATCCTTTTGCGGTGTAAAGTCGACCGGCGGCGACCGCGCCCGAAACCCAAATCCCGCTGACGCGCGGAATGGCCGGTTTGACTGCAAGGAGCAACTGTTACCTATGTCCGACGAAACGACCGGTGTGACGACCCCGGAGGCTACGGCCCTGCCGGAGACGCCCGCCACTGACGAAACCACAGCGACGCCCACGCCCGCGCCCAACGGCACGGCGGCGTCCGCTGCCTCCGCCGCTGCCTCCGCCCCGGAGATGGCAGCGGGGGAAGACCTCGAACAGATGCCGCCCCTCGACGAGATCGAGGTGCCCGGCGGCGAGGTCAATGACCGGTACGGGTCGGGCTCGGAACTGCGACAGGGGGATCTGGTCACCGGTACGGTCGTGCACATCGACCACGAGGGAGTCCTCGTGGACGTGGGCGCGAAGACCGAGGGCCTGATCCGCCCCAACGAGCTGTCGCGCGAACCGGTCCAGAACATGGAGGACGTGGTCAAGGTCGGCGACCGCATCGAGGTCCTCGTTCTGGAGCCGGAAGGCCGCGACGGCAACATGCTCCTCTCCAAGAAGCGCGCCGACTTCGAGAAGGCCTGGGACCGGGTGCAGGAGTCGCTGAAGACCGGCGAGACCCTCACCGCGATGGTCACGGACCGCGTCAAGGGCGGCCTGACGGTCGACCTGGGCATCCGCGGCTTCGTCCCGGCGTCGCACGTCGGCAACGGCAAGCTCAAGAACCTGGAGAAGTTCGTCGGCCAGAGCGTGCCGCTCAAGGTTCTCGAAGTGGACCGCGAGCACCGCAAGGTCGTCCTCTCGCACCGCCTCGCCACGGAGGAGGAGCGCGAGAAGCAGAAGCAGGACACGATCGGCAGCCTCGAGGAGGGTCAGACGCGCACGGGCACTATCCGCCGCGTCACCGACTACGGGGCGTTCGTGGACCTGGGCGGTATCGACGGCCTGCTGCACGTTTCGGAGATGTCCTGGACCCGCGTCAAGCACCCCTCCGACGTGGTCAAGGTCGGCCAGGAGGTGCAGGTGATGATCCTGCGCCTGAGCCTGGAGCAGGGCCGCGTCTCGCTCGGCATGCGCCAGATTCTGCCGGACCCCTGGGAGACCGTCGCCGAGAAGTACCACGTTAACGACGTGGTCGAGGGCGAGATTACCCGCCTGGTGCCGTTCGGGGCGTTCGTCCTGCTGGAAGGCGGGATCGAGGGCATCATCCCGAACAGCGAGCTGGCGCACCGCCGCATCGCCAAGCCGTCCGACGTTGTCGAGGCGAACCAGACCGTCCAGGTCAAGGTCATCGACGTACGCCCCGAGGAGCGCCGCCTGACGCTGAGCCTGCGCGCTCTGCAGCCGCGCGATCCGGCTCCCGCCCCGGGCGCTGCCGGAGCGCCGGGCGCCGCGCCGAGCACGGAAGAGGGCGCGGGCGGCGGACGCCGCGACAAGCGCGACAAGCGCCGCGGGCGTGGGGAAGAGGACGACGTCGACTGGCGCGCCTACACCAGCCGCGACTCCGGCGGTGTCACCATCGGTGACATGTTCGGCGACATGTTCGCTACCAGCCGCGGCAAGGCCGGTCCGGCGGGCGCCGGCGGCGGCACCAAGAAGCGCGGGCGCCGGTACGAGGAGGATGAGGACGACCTAGAGAACTTCGAGGACGACTTCGACCCGAACGCGCCGACCGCCGAAGGCGAAGAGGGCGCGGTTGGCATCGACGGCGCCGTAGTGGCGACGACCGAGCCCGCCGCGGACGCGGAAGAAGGCACGGCGGAAGCCGAAGCGGAGACGAAGAGCGACGAGGAGTAGCCCCTCCTGCTTCGCGGCCAGAACCCCGCGGGGGCGCGGCCCCTGCCCTACGAGTAGCTACTCGTAGGGCAGGGGCCGCGCCCCCGCGGGGTTCTG
>DATLHN010000634.1:0-1667 GCA_035539875.1 Armatimonadaceae bacterium | reverse complement strand
GCGCGCATCGCCGACCTCGGCTGCGGCAGCGGCGTCCTCGGCATCGTCGCGAAACGGCTGCGGCCGGGCGCGGAGGTCCACTTCTTCGACGAGTCGTATCAGGCCGTCGCCGCCGCGGAGGAGAACTACCGCCGCAACGGCCTCGACGCCGAGGAACCGGATGGCCATTTCCACGTGGACGACGGCCTGACCCACTACGACGGCGAGCCGTTCGACCTGGTGCTGTGCAATCCTCCGTTCCACCAGGCGCACGTCGTCGGCGACCAGACCGCGTGGCAGATGTTCACCCAGAGCCGGCGGCACCTGCGCCCCGGCGGCGAGTTGTGGGTCGTCGGCAACCGCCACCTGGACTACCACCTCAAGCTCCGCCGCCTGTTCGGCAACTGCCGCCAGATCGCCGCGCACCCGAAGTTCGTCGTACTAGCGGCGACGGCGAAGCGCTGATAGGCGCGCGAAAAAAGCGGAACAGGAGCGTGCCGCGCCGGTAATCACGCGTAAGAGGAGATCAAGCACGAATGCCGACTATCGCTTACGCTAACCCGGACCAGGCAGCGACGCCGCCGGTGCCCAACGACCGGCCGCAGCAGCAGACCGACCCGGCGGGGTTTTCCCGCGCGCTGGCGCACAACCCCCGCCTCTTTGGCGCGTTCGCCGCCCTGAGCGCCGCCGCGGAGCAGACGACGCTCGACCCGAAACTGCGCGAGCTGGCGTACCTCGCGGTTTCCGCGGTGAACGGCTGCACGTACGGCGCGTACCACCACCGCAGGACCGGTGCGGCGGTGGGCCTGACGCCGCGGCAGATCGAGGAGGTCTCCCGGTTCGCCGCGAGCGACGCCTTCGACGACCTCCAGAAGCACGTGATCCGCTACGCGGTCCAGGTGGCGCGGGACGTTCGCCCGAGCAAGACGCTGGTGGCGACGCTGAAGGAGCGCCTGTCCGACGCCGAGATGATGGAGTTGACGTTCACCATCGGCCTCGCGAGCCTCACGAACCGCTTCAACCTCGCCCACGGCACCGAACTGCCGTAGGCGGCCCGCCTCCGGACCGGCCGCGCCGCGTTTTCTTTTACGAGACGTTACGGGGACGCGCTCGGGCCGCGGCTCGCACGTATCGCCCTGCGACCCGACGAAATGCGCCTTAAGTGCGCCACGATACGGCGCATTTCGTCAGGTTTCGTCACGGGAGACGTCGGGTGGCAGGGTGGCGGCGAAGTCCCCGGGCGTGTTATAATATACTCGTACACACTTCTGCCAGCGTACGTAACGGGCAGGAGAAACAGCAAAGCGACCCCGTCTCGAGGAGACCGGAGTCGCTTTTTTGTTTCCGGGCGCGACGCCGCCGCGCGCTAATCGCTGAGCTTCGCGATCGGGGTGAGGCGCACCTTGCGGAACTCGACCTCCGAGCCCTCGGCCTGGATTGCGATCTGGCCCTCGTCCGCCGTGCCGTTCGTGCCGTGGTTCACCAGCGTCCCGTTCACCCACACCTTCACCGCGTCGTCCACCGCTTCGATCACCATCGTGTTCCATTCGCCGAGCGGCTTCTCGGAGCCGTCGGTCAGGTTCTCGATGCGGCGGCGCTTGTCGCCGTCCGTGCCCCACTGCTCCTTCGGCCCGCGCCGCTTCACCATGTCCGGCACGGTGATGTCCTCGCGGATGCACCAGAAGTCC
>DATLHN010000633.1:0-4161 GCA_035539875.1 Armatimonadaceae bacterium | reverse complement strand
GGTCACGAGCATCCGGAAGAACCGCTTGACGTCCCAGCCCTTCGCGCGGAACTCGACCGCCATCCAGTCCAGAAGCTCCGGGTGCGACGGCATCTCGCCGCTGACGCCGAAGTCGCCGGAGGTCCGCACCAGCCCTTGGCCGAAGATCTCCTGCCAGAAGCGGTTGACGGTGACGCGGCTCGTGAGCGGGTGGTCGGGCAGCAGCAGCCACTTCGCCAAGCCCAGCCGGTTCTTCGGCAGGTTGGCCGGCATGGCGGGGAGGATGGCGGGGGTGGCGGGCGTGACCGCCTCGCGCCGCTGGTCGTACTCGCCGCGGAAGAGGATGAAGGCCTTCGCCTCCTCGCTCATCTCCTGCGAGACGTGCGCGATCGTACCGCGCTGCCGTATCTCCCGCTCCTCGGCCTCCAGCGCGGCGACCTTCGCCACGCGCGCGCGGTACGGGGCGTCCGTCTCGCCGAGCCACCATCCGAAGAGTTCGCTCGACTCGGCGGCGGTCAGCGCGGGGTCCTTGCGGCCCGCCAGGTAGGCGATACGCGCGGTCGCGCCGAGGCCCTTCACCTCGTCGGGAGCGAGCGCGCGGCCGTAAAGGCGCAGGTCCTGGATCGACGCGCCCTCGACCCCCTGGCCCTCGCTGCGCTGCCCCACCTTGAAGGGGACGGTGGTGCGGATCGTGCTCTTGAGCCGGTCTTCCTTGACCTCGGTCGCCTGCGCCACGCCGTCGACGTAGACCTTCAGGCCGCCCTGCTTCGCGCTGCCGTCGTACGTGAGGCAGACGTGGTGCCACTTGCCCGCCGTCAGCGGGGTGCGCGCGACGACCTTCAGAGAGTCCTCCGGCCACTTGTGGATGACGTGCGACCCGACCCGACCGCCCTCCATCCAGATGTCCCAGCCCCGGTAGTCGCTCTTCTCGTCCATGCGCGCGACGATCGCGCCGTTCGCGTTCGCGCCGACCTTGACCCACGCGGCGCAGGAGAACGCCTGGTCCTTCTCGAAGTCGCCCGCCTCGGGAATCGCGACCGCGGCGCTGCCCTTGCGCTGGAACGACTTCAGGGCCACCGCCCCGGCGTCCCAGCCCGGGTCGGCGGTCGCGGAAACGCGCGTCTCGGCCCCGTCGACAGTCACCGCGACCTCGCGCCCCTTTCCCTCGGCCAGCGGCGCGTGCAGGCGCAGCCCTTCGGAGGAGGGCGGCTTGCCCGCGAGCGCGGCGGCGTCCGCCGAAGCGCGCCACTTTTCGAAGTCCGGTTTCGCGGCGGCGCGGCGGTCCTCCATGCCCTTGCGGGCGGCGGCAAGCTCGCCCTGAAGCGCGTCGAAGCGCGGGCGGTCCGCGGCCATCGGCACCGAGACGATCGGCGGCGTGTCCTTGACGTTGCCGTCCATCGGGCGCTGCGTGGTGTTGTTGAAGAACGCCGCCAGCGAGTAGAACTCCTTCTGGGAGAGCGGGTCGAACTTGTGGTCGTGGCAGACGGCGCACCCGGCGGTCGAGCCGAGCCAGACCTGTGCGGTCGTCTCGGTGCGGTCGCGGGTGTAGAGGACGCGGTACTCCTCGTCGATCGCCCCGCCCTCGTTCGTCGTGATGTTGCAGCGGTTGAACCCGGTCGCCACGCGCTGTTCCAGGGTCGGCTTCGGGAGCAGGTCGCCCGCCAGCTGCTCGGTCGTGAAGCGGTCGAAGGGCATGTTGCGGTTGAACGCCTGCACCACCCAGTCGCGGTACGACCACATCTCGCGGTAGTTGTCGAAGTGGATGCCGTGCGTGTCGGCGTAGCGGGCGGCGTCCAGCCAGTAGCGGCCCCGGTGTTCGCCCCAGTGCGGGCTGGCGAGATATTTGTCCACCAGCTTCTCGTAGGCGTCCGGCGACGTGTCGGCGACGAACGTCTCCACGTCCTTCGGGTCCGGCGGCAGCCCGGTCAGGTCCAGCGCCAGGCGGCGGGCCAGCGTCCGCCGGTCCGCCTCGGGGGCGGGCGTCAGGCCCTCCTTCTCCAGCCGCGCGAGCACGAACGCGTCGATGGGGTTGCGCACCCACGCCGCGTTCTTCACCTTCGGCACGGCGGCGCGCTTCGGCGCGACGTACGCCCAGTGCTTCGCCGCGGCTTTTCCCTCCGGCCACGGCGCGCCCGCGTCGATCCAGCGGGTCAGCGCGTTCGTCTGCTCCGCGGTCAGTGGCGCGAACCCGAGCGGCATCCGCGGCATCCCGCCGTGCCCGAGCACCCTCTTCAGGAGCAGGCTATCTTTGCCCTTGCCCGGCACGACCACCGCCCCGCTCGCGCCGCCTTTCAGAAGCGCGGCCCGGCTGTCCACGCGCAGATCACCGGCCTGCTGCGCCTTCCCGTGGCAGCTGACACAGGAGGCGAAAAGGAGGGGGCGGACGCTCGATTCGAAGAGCGTGGTGTCGCGGATCGGTGGAGGGGCGGCGGGAGGGGCGGTCAGCGCCTGTCCCGCCGCCATGAAAGCGAGCAGCGCGGTCGCGCCCGCCGCGGCAGTTTGCAGCAGCCTGGTTTGCCTTACGCTGAGGTCCCGTCTTCGTCGCACGCATCCCTCCGCCCGCGCCGGTGTTCGCGCCGCGCCTGCCCGATTGACGCATTATACCGAGAGGGATCAAGAGGCTGCCATCGGACCTTTTCCCGTTCACGCGCAACGGACCTCCGGACGGGACTACCGGGTGCCGCTGCGCGGGTTGGCGAGGTGGGCCATGAAGCGGCTGCGCAGTTGCTCGAAATGCTCCTCCGGGACGCTGCCCATGCGCTCCCCGAGCGACGCCGCGACGGTGACGACCTGGGGCGTTGCCGCCGGGTCCGCCGCCTCGGCTACGGCGCGCTCGTCGGTGCGGGGACCGGTACCGCGCAGGCGCGTCCCGACGGCGGTCGCCGCCGAGAGGAGGGCCGAGTGGGAATGCCGGAACGTCGCGCTCACCGCGCGCTCGACGGGACGGATCGGGGCCTCGTGGCAGGTGCGCTCGATGGCCGCCCGTATCTCGTCGACACGCCCGGTCCCGACCCCCGGCGCGAAAAGGCCCTTCTGAAGCGCGTAGTCCACCAGATACCCGAAGTGGTACGTGTAACTGGTCAGGTCCGCGGCGCGCTTCCACTCCAGGAAGAAGAAGACTTTCCGGAAGATCTTCTTCAGCGGGTACAGGAAGACCTGCGACAGGCACCCGCCCAGGCACCCGCCGCTCGTCTCGCGGGCGAGGGTGTCTATGGTATCCTGCCCGAGGCCCGCTCCCCGCGCCTCGCCGAGCAGGCGGAACAGACGGCGTCGGACGTGGGTCTTCACCAGGTCGTCCACGAACGGCACCGGGATCAGCGGCGTCAGCCCCGTCAGCACGGAGTACAGCAGCAGCGTCCCCTGATTGTCTCGCTTTGGCCCGCTCTGCGGGTCGCTCGTGTCGGGTGGTTCGTCAGCCATTTCTTTATGAATCCTGGCTTCTTGTACCCACAACCAGCCCGCCCGCCAACGGGCAGCCCACTTAGTCATGGCGCGGCCGGGCGTCGTCGAGTCGCCGCGGGGTTGCGCCAGACGCCCTGGAGCAGCGGCGCGGAGGCGCGCAGGAGGCGGCGCTTGCGCCAGGCTTCGGTGTGGCGGTAGGGGTTGCTCATGTAGGGGAACATGAACAGGTGGACGGCGAGCGGGGCGCGCCAGAGATCGCCGTCCAGGGTCATGCCGCGCTCGCGCATCATCGCCTGGACGCCCGGGTTACGGCTGAGCGCGTAGAGGTGACGGCCGCGCCCGGCGGCGGCGCGCTCCCAGGCAAGATCGAAGAGGCGCGCGCCGATGCCCCGGCCCCGGAATTCGGGGAGGACGAGCAGCGCGGCGATCTCGGTCCAGCCGAACGGCATGTCGAACGAGAGGCAGGCCCCGGCCAGCGCGCCGCCTTCGCCGTCGGTGGCGACCCAGACGTCCCGCGCCCGGACCAGCTCCGGGACGGTGTACCCCAGGATGTTCGGCGTCGCCTTCAGCGCCTCGTGCAGGGCGGTCGCCTCCGCGCGGTCGAGCGGGCGGTGTGCGTATTCGATAGGCATTATGCCCTTCTTGACAGCGGCTCGGGGGCTGGAGTGGCAAGTGAACCACTGTTTGACAGCGATGGCGGCGAAGGCTACAATGGGGCGTGCCCTCCGAAGCGCGCGAGATAGCCGTTTACTGCCTGGCGTCCGGTTCCTCCGGGAACGC
>DATLHN010000632.1:0-3615 GCA_035539875.1 Armatimonadaceae bacterium | reverse complement strand
CCGTGGAGCATGGCGAGGACGAGGTCGCGGCGGAAGCTGTAGTCGCGCAGGCGCACTTCGGGCAGGGTGAAGTCCGGCGCGGGGTGGTGGCGGCGCAGCGCGGCGGTCAGCGGCTGCATAGTTGTCGGTGCTTGCGGCGGCGGCATGGCGATGTGCATTTCCCTCCGGTTAGTCTTACAATTCCCCGGAGGCGGAAGGCTTATGCAACTTCGCATAGTGGCGGTGGGAAAGCTGCGCGAGGCGTACTGGCGCGACGCCGAGGCGGAGTACCGCAAGAGGCTCTCGGGCTACGCGACGAAGGTCGAGGTGGTGGAGGTGGCGGACGAGCCGACTCCGGACAATGCGTCCGCCGCGCAGGAAGACGGGGTGCGCCGCAGGGAGGGCGAGCGCCTGCTGGCGCGCCTGGGCGAGCGGGAGTACGTGATCGCGCTCGATCGGGCCGCAGGCCGGGCTTTCGGCTCGGAGGCGTTCGCGGCGCACCTGGAGCGGCGCGCGACCGAGGGGAACGGCGCGTTCGCGTTCGTGATCGGCGGCTCGCTCGGCCTGCACGACTCGATCCTGGCCCGCGCCGACCTCGCGCTCTCGTTCGGGGAGTTTACGTTCCCCCACCAGATGATGCGGGTGATGCTGTTGGAGCAGGTGTACCGGGCCATGAAGATCACGAGCGGTCAGGCATACCACAAGTAGGACGAGACGAAAAAAAAGCGGGGGCGTATGCCCCCGCAATCTCACGTGTGTCTCTGTCCTCTCTCATCGACGCCGCTAAAAACATAGAGTGCGTGCCGCTTGCCGCTCGGCCCGCTCTCGAAAAAGCGTCGGAAGCGTGTGTCCGTGTTCTCTCTATCTCGCTGGATTGTTTATATCATAGTATCGCGATAATTTCAATCGGTTGACGTAAGTTTTTTAAACTCTTCAAACGGTTGACCGCACTGGTGTTCATTACGCCTTACCCTCACCTTTTGTTCCACTGATGCGGGGAAACCTTCAGGATTATTTCCGCGGTCTGCCGAAAGCCGGGAGTATACAGAAGGCGTCTCCCCCTGGTAGACGCATGAGCACGTCCATAGTTCAACGGATTTCGGAGCGAATAAGCCATGTGCGGACGATTTACCATGCACCACGACGTCGGGGAGGTGGTGGACCGGTTCGGGGCGCAGAGCGTCCTGTTTGACGAGTTGCCGCCCCGCTACAACGTCGCGCCCCAGCAGGCGGTCGCGGCGGTGACGGCCAGCGGACCGAAGGGCGAGCGGTTGCTGGAGCTGTGCCGGTGGGGCCTGGTGCCCTTCTGGGCAAAGGACCCGTCGATCGGCGGCAAGATGATCAACGCGCGCGCGGAGACGGTGGCAGAGAAGCCGTCGTTCAAGCAGGCGCTGGCGAAGCGGCGGTGCCTGGTCCCCGCGGACGGGTTTTACGAGTGGGACCGGGCGGGCGGGACGCGCCAGCCGATCCACTTCCGCCTCAAGGGTGGCGGCGGGCCGCTGTTCGCGTTCGCGGGGCTGTGGGAGGAGTGGGAGTCGCCGGACGGGTCGCCGCTGCGCACCTGCACGCTGGTGACGACGACGCCGAACGCAATAGTAGCTCCCTACCACGACCGGATGCCGGTGATTCTGCGCCCGGAGGACGAGGCGCTGTGGATGGACACCGAGGTCCGGCAGGCGGACGCGCTGTTGCCGCTGCTCGCGCCGTACCCGGAGGAGGAGATGGAGTGCTACCCGGTGTCGCGGCAGGTGAATACGCCGGTCAATGATACGCCGGACCTTATCGAGCCGCTGCCGGGCTGAACGCCCGACGACGCGAAAACGCCCCGGGAGCGAGCACACGCTGGCTCCCGGGGCATTTTATCTGCCTGATGCCGCGTGCGTTACGACGAGGGCGGGTCTACGGGCGCGGGCGTATCGTCGCAGGCGATAATGCAGGCGTCGAACTCCGCGTCGCACTCGCGGATCGGTCGCTCCGCGATGACGCAGGCCATCCACGCGTCCATACACCCATCCTGACAGGAATCCGACAGCGTTCCCACTTCGTTCCGGAGGGCGGCGTCCGCCTCTTCCTTGCTCACGCCGCTGGCGAGGCTCTGGCTCCGCCGTTCCGCTGCCGCGCTCAGCGTCCGCTTCAGTTCGTCTCCGCCCCGGCTGGCCGCTCCGTCCGTCGTCTCATCTGCCATCTGCCAATCTCCCCTTTCTCAACCCGTCACCCCTGCGGGGGTGTACCCGTTCAGTTCGCCTGCTTGACGGCGATTTCCTTCGTGGGGGATCGAACATCGATTTCGAGTACCTGGGCGGCGTCCTTAAGGCGCAGCACGTCGCTGTCTTTTCCGATAATGATCTGCAGCACCGTACCCGTGCTGGTCGGGATGCGGAGCGTCTCGCGCGCCATCCGAACGTTCCAGACGCGCAAAACCTGATCCCTCCCGGAGGAAACAAGGTTACTTCCGTCGCGGGTAAAAGCCAGGGCGGCGATGGATCCGGCGTGCCCTTCGAGCGTGTGTTGTTTCTTCTGCCTTCGCATATCCCACAGGACGACCGTGTTATCGTCGCCGCCGGTGGCCAGTACGCCACCATCTGCCGAGAACGTCGCCTCCATTATTCCCGCGGAATGACCGAGGGGGAGCCGATTCACGCTGTGGTCTCCGAAGGGCTTCCACAGCCAGACATCGTTATCTTTTTGCGTGTGTAACGCGACCGTACCATCCGGGGCGACGGCGAAACGGGCAGGTGCCGATGCTCCCTGCTCGCCCAGCGCAACCTTTGCGGTCACATATCCGGTGGCGCTGTCGCAACAGAAGATCGAGGCGTTGAAGTCGCCTACGAGAAGGTGCCTTGCGTCCGGGCTGAACGCCAGCGCGCGGAATCCGGCTTTCGTAACGGTCGCCAGCACCGAGCGTTGTCTGCCGGAGTCGGTGTCCCACACCCGGATTTCACCGTTCAGGTCGGCCGTCGCACAGAGTTTGCCGTCCGGAGAAAAGGCGAACTGCACAATCTGTGCTTTGTGGCCGTCGCCCAGCCGCATACGCTCGCGCCCGGTAGCGCCGTCCATTAAGACGAGACGGGACTTGACATCGTCCTTCGTGACGAGCGCGAACAGGCGTCCGTCGCTACTAAACCCGGTAAGGGCGACAGCACCGGCCAGCGAACGCGGCAACGACCACACGCGGCGAAGTGGTTCAAGAGCGGGAAGATTCCAGAGGTTTACGGTGCCACCCGCATCGCTGGTAACCAGCCGTTGCCCATCCGGCGTGAACCGCGCCGTTATATCGCCTCGCCTGTGCCCGCCGATACTGCGTAAGAGCCGGAGGTCACTCACACTCCACAGGCGGAGTACCGTATCCCCCCCAGAGCCCAGGAGAATCTCCCCGTCCGGGGAGAAGCACAGGTCCTTTGCCTGTCCTTCGACAGACGCTTCCGCCACCTGCACCCCGGTATTCGTTCTCCAGAGGCGTAACCGCCGTCCTCTCTCGAACGTCGCGAAGCAGCTGCCGTCCGGGGAAAACGCAACCGAGCGCACTGCCATGTGGTTCGGAACGTCGATCTTGCGCACAATACGCCCGGAAAGGGCATTCCAAAGGAATATGCGCCCGACGGAATCACCACCGATCAGCAGGTCGCCCTTCGGGGA